>JBARQF010000340.1:0-1612 GCA_049643605.1 Dehalococcoidales bacterium | reverse complement strand
CGTCCTGGTTGCCCAGGCGCAGGCCGAGGCGCTGGGTCAGCACCGCGGTTACCAGCAGCAGACGATTGAAATCAACGCCGTTTGCGGTCCGTCTGGGATAGCCGAAGCTGGTGTACGTGGTAAGCGCCTGAATCTCAATCAGCAGCGGCCGGCTGCCTTCTATGGTGGATACCACGACGGAACCAATGGCCTCGTCGGGGCGCTGGGAAATAAAGGCCAGGGAGGGATTTTCAACCTCAACCAGGCCCTGCTCTTTCATTTCAAAGACACCGATATCATTGGTGGAGCCGAAGCGATTTTTCACACCGCGCAGCAGGCGGTACGCGCTGAAGGGGTCGCCTTCAAAATAGAGCACCACGTCCACGATATGCTCAAGGATGCGTGGCCCGGCGATGGTGCCGTCTTTGGTGACATGCCCGGCAATGAATACCGGAACCGAGTTAAGCTTGGCCCAGTGCATCAGTCGCTGGGTGCACTCCCGGACCTGGGTGACGCTGCCCGGTGTATTGCCCAGCTCCGGTAGAAAGACCGTCTGTATCGAGTCGATAACAACAAGACCCGGGGAGAGCTGTTCCAGTTGTTCCAGGATTATCCCCATGTCCGTCTCGGCCAGCAGGAAAAGCCTGTCGCCAGTGATGCTCAGCCTTTCCGCTCTCAGCTTTATCTGGTGCCGTGTTTCTTCGCCGGAGACATAGGCCACCGTCCCCTTATTAGCCGCCATAGCCGCTGACGCCTGCAGGAGAAGCGTGGACTTGCCGATGCCGGGCTCGCCGCTGATGAGCACCAGTGAACCGGGAACCAGACCGCCGCCGAGCACGCGGTTGAACTCCGAAATGGGCAGGGAAATGCGACTGGCCGATTCTAAAGTGACCTCCGATAACTGCTGTGGAGGGCTCATTTGAGAGGCAGAACGTGGCGTGCTCGAAGTGGCGACCGCGGTCACCTCAACCAGGCTGTTCCATTCCTGGCAATCAGGACAGCGTCCCAACCATTTCAGGCTTTCCTTGCCGCACTGCTGGCAGACGAAAACGGTGCGCCTATCCGATTTGCTCACAGAATGAATTTACTCGATTTTGGGCAATTAAGCAAGGGGTGAAACCCCGCTGGGAACTCTAGAACGGGTAAAGGGGGTGAGGTCAATAAATACTCTTGTATCAGCCCATCATACCCAGGAACACGCCACCGGCAATAGCCGCACCGATAGCACCGGCGACATTGGGTCCCATGGCGTGCATTAAGAGAAAGTTTCTCGGGTTTTCCTTCTGCCCCATTACCTGCACCACCCGGGCTGCCATGGGTACCGCCGAGACACCAGCAGCACCTATCATTGGGTTGATTTTTTCCTTAGAAAAGAGGTTCATCAATTTAGCCATTAAAACACCAGCGGCAGTAGCCGTAGCAAAAGCCACCACTCCCAGCACCAGGACCATTAAAGTCTTGGGCTGGAGAAAGTTATCGGCGGACATGGTGGCGCCTATCGCCAGCGTCAGGAAGATGGTCAGGACGTCTATCAATGCCGTTTGCGACGTCTTGCTGAGCCTATCGGTAACACCGCAGGTCATAAATAGATTCCCCACCATGAAGCAGCCGATAAGCGGGGCTGACATAGGGA
>JBARQF010000339.1:0-10184 GCA_049643605.1 Dehalococcoidales bacterium | reverse complement strand
CCGGGAAGCCTGTCCGTGCCGCCAAAGCGGCGGCTTCACTGGCACTCCCGGCGACCGCTGTCTCGACAGTACAAATACCGTAACACTCGAGCAGCTCCACCGTCTCCTCCGGGGAAAGCCAGAACGGCCTCTGTTTGTTCTGGCTCATCGCCATCTCAATGATGCCATGCGCCCTTTCCCGTTTGATACCTTTTATACGGGGCACGGCGCCTCCGGGTTTTTCCGCCAGTTCACGGTACTCAACGGCCTTGGCCAGAGCGGAAACGGCGTCCTCAGGAAACGGGTAACAGGGCACAAAGCTACCTGGCTTTCCCAGCCTGGCTTTAAACCCCCGCTGCCCCATAAAACAGGCGAGCAGAGGTTTTTTGCGCCGCTGGTACAGAGGGCTGACACGGCGGATGGCATCTTCCACCAGGGTTGAGTCCACAACTGCCGCCGGGACAAAAACCGCCAGGACGGCATCAACGCTATCGTCCTCGACCAGCACCCTCAAGGAGCCTTCAAACTCTTCCGGGGTAACGCTGCCGGTGAGGTCGAGCGGGTTGCCGACCTCGATATCCCGCTTGATGAGCTGACCGAGTTTACCAGCCGTTTCAGGGGAAAACTCGGGCAGTGTCAATCCTTGCTGCTCCGAGGCGTCGGCAGCCAGAATACCCGGTCCCCCTCCATTGGTCACGATAACCAGTTTTTTACCTCCGGGTAGCGGCTGGCTGGATAGCAGTGTGGCCACGTCAAACAGTTCCTCAATGCTGTCGACACGGATGATACCTGCCTGACGGAACAAGGCGTCCGAGACCACTTCCGGTGTCGCCAGGGCACCGGTATGAGATGAGGCAGCCCGAGAGCCGACCAGTGTGGTCCCGCTCTTGACAACGACAATCGGTTTTTTGGTTGAAACGCGCTTGGCGATGCGGCTGAACTTATGCGGGTTACCGAATGACTCCAAATAGAGCAAAATGACCCTGGTTGCCGGGTCATCCTCCCAGTACTGCAATAAATCGTTGGAAGAGATGTCGGCACGATTGCCCACGCTGACGAACCCGGATATGCCCATATTGAGGTCGCTGGCGTACTGCAGAATGACCAGCCCCATAGCACCGCTCTGGGAAAGGAAGGCGATATTGCCGCGAGGCGGAAAAACGCGGGAAAACGAGGCGTTCAGTCGCACTTCAGGGTCAGCATTGATGATTCCCATGCAGTTCGGCCCCACCAGTCGCATCCCGTGACCCAGCGCGATATCACGCAGCTCTTCCTCGCGGGTGGCTCCCTGTCGCCCCCTTTCCCTGAATCCATCGGTGATGACAATGATGGCGCGAACACCTTTCCGGCCGCACTCATCCGCCACTCTGGCGACAAACTGAGTGGGCACGATGATTACCGCCAGGTCCACTTCCCCCGGGACATCAAGTATGGAGGGATAAGCTTTCACCGCCATGATGGCATCCGCCTTCGGGTTCACCGGGTAAACGACGCCGCTGAATCCGCCTTCCATGATATTCTGGAAAACAAGCTGTCCAATACTGCCCGGCTGCCTGGAAGCACCGATAACCGCGACGGAACGCGGCGCCAGAACATTGCGTATTGAAGCAATCGTTGACAGGCGCTCCCTTTCCGCCTCTCTCCTCTCCACCCGCCGACTCCTGGCTATGGTGATGGTAACGTGATAGACGCCGCCCTTCAGTTCGCTGTCAATATGGAACCCGTAATCCCTGAGAACGGACATCATGCGTTCGTTTTCGGCGAGAACATCGCCCTCAAAAACGTCAATGCCATTGTCACGGGCCGCATTCGCCAGCCACTCGATAAGCCGGGTGCCAATTCCCTTGCCGTGGTAAGCGTCCTCGATGGCTAAGGCGACCCTTGCCGAGCGTTTATCCGGCAGGCGGTAATAACGCCCGACGGCAATGATTTCCTTGCGCTGTTCCCTCTGCACTTCGCCAACCAGGGCAAAGGTGTTCTTGTAGTCCACCGTACAGAATCGCAGCGCGTCCTCAGATCCCATCTCGCCAGGGTCACGCTGGAAGCGAAGGTATTTGGTCTGCTCGCTTTGTCGCTGGAAAAAGGCAAGCCAACGCTCGGCATCGTCCTGACGTATCGGCCTCAATAGTATCCTTGAGCCATCTTTCAGCAGGACTTCGGTCTCATATTGAGATGGATATGCCGCTTTTTTCACCGCCTCACCTCCTGTTTATATCATAAATCAGTTATGGCAGGTAGTAAAGTGCCCGGAATTCCACATTGTCTCTGACCAGCTCCGGTGATGCTCCTGTCCTTGCTCTGGTTTGCCATTTTCACGCCTGAAGAGCATAATGAAAGAGGTTTTTCAGAGTTACTCCGGGTCACGGCACAAATACGGCAAGAGAGGAAACAGCACACCAATGGAAAAAAAGAAGATCGGCTTTATCGGTCTGGGGGTAATGGGCAAAGCGATGGCAACACGTATTGCCCGGGATGGTTACCCGCTCATCGTTTTCGATATCCAGAAAGAACCCCTGGCCGAGATGGAAAAGCTTGGCGCCAGGATAGCTGGAAGCGCCGGGGAAGTCGGCAAGGAGAGCGATACGGTCATCGTTATGGTGCGCGATTACCAGCAGGTCAAGGACGTCGTTCTCCCTCCCGACGGAGCGCTCAGCGGCATGCGCAAAGGGACGACTCTCATTGTCACGAGCACGATTACCCCCCAGGACGTTGTCGAAGTGGAAAGCGTTGCCCGCGAACACGGGGTATCGGTTATCGATTCACCGGTAAGCGGTGGAAGGGCAAGAGCGGAGGATGCCTCTCTGGCATTGATGGTGGGTGGGGATGATACCGTGGTAAAGGAGAACGAAGATGTCCTGAAAGCGATGGGAAGTAATGTTTCTCACGTGGGGAAAGTGGGGCAGGGACAGGCAATGAAAATAATCAACCAGATTCTGGTCAGTGCCAACATCGCCTCGGTGGCCGAGGCAATGGTCATGGCAGAGAAGCTGGGTATCAACCTTCAGACCATGTATGATGTCATTACCAAAGGCGCCGGCACCAGTGAAGTGCTGCAAATGATGGGGCCATCGATGCTCGCCAAAGACTTCACACCCAGGGCGACCGTGGATATCTTTGTCAAAGATACGGGCATTATAATGGACACCGTCCGTGCGCTGGATATATCTCTCCCCGTATTCAGCGCCGTCTATCAGGTCTACCGGATGGCCAGAGCCCGTGGCCTTGGCCCGAAAGATGCCACCTCGGTTCTTCAGCTTATTGAGGAATTCGCTGGCATATAGATTGAAATACAAGCTTCCCGTCTTGAGATTAACTTATGATTCTTCTGGCCTGGCCAGCATGTATCCCATGCCTGCCCGGGTGAGGACTATCTTCGGGTTGCTGGGGTCCGATTCAAGTTTGGTACGCAGGCGGCGTATATGTACCCTGAGGCTATCAGCAGCGTCAGGATAGTCAACACCCCACACCGCTTCCGCCAGCCCCGAATGCGTAACCACCCGCCCCACATTTCTCATCAGGTGGTTTATGATGGAGACCTCGGTACGGGTCAGGTTTACCTCCCGCCCCTCGTGAAAAAGCTGCCCGGTGGAGGGCTCAAACTGCAGCTGCCCACAAACCAGAGGTGCTCCTTCGGCGATGGCGCCGCGCCGGCGTGTAATCAGCTTTATCCGGGATAGAAGCTCCTTCTGCCGGAAAGGTTTTACGACATAATCATCGGCGCCCCATTCCAGCCCTTTGACAATATCGCTCTCGTCCGACCTGACCGTCAGGATAAGGATTGGCACGTCTGAAAAAAGACGGATTCTTTTTAATACCTCAAAACCACTGATATCGGGAAGGCCGAGGTCCAGTATGACAGCGTCCGGGTTCTCAGCCTGAAGCAGCTCAATACCCACTTCTCCAAGGTGCGCCGACAGCAAAGTCGTATCGGGCCAGTTTATCTGGAGTGTCAGGGATATGGCCTCCACAATTGCCCGGTCGTCCTCGATGATGAGAATTTTCATGCTCTGTTTTCCGCAATCTTCAATCTGTAAAGCGACGCCGGGTTGTCCCTGAGCATCCTCCGCGCCAGCACCACGGCTTCGTCTTCGCCCAGGTAGCCCTCATCAATTTTCTCGGAAAGGACCCTGGCCACCAACTGACGCGTCATAACCGCGTGCCCGTACGCCATCTCTACCGTCATTGAATCGCCGCCAAAAGCCATGATTTTATTACCGGGAACAGTCTCGATAAGCTCATGCAGCAATTGCCGGGCAATTTCCGGCGAAATAATGGGCAGCCAGGTAATATCCGCCGTTACGTTGGGGAAATATTTGGCCAGGGTTGCCCATTCGTGGACATAGGGATACCCCCCGTGAAAGAGGTCGAACCTGGCCTCTTTGTACTCAATAAAAAGGTTGACCAGATGGGTGGGATTGGCATTGGTGATAATGTTTTCATTGCCTTCCTGCAGGCCGGTATGCACCTGGACCGGTAACCCGGCGTCAATCGCCGCGCGTATCACCTGGTGCATCATGTAGTCCTGGAGCGGTTTGGCCTCGAGCCAGGCAATCCCTTCGCCGAGGTGGCTGGCAATACGGTTGAAAGCGACCTCAGCCTCATGTCGGGATACTTTGTCGTATTTCAGGACGCGGTTATAGGCAAGACCGCTCTTGACCGCTACGGCACCCCTGGCGATGTATCCTTCCAGCGTCGCGCGCATCGCCTTTGCCAGGTCATCCAGCGAATGGACGGTCATTCCCGACTCTCCTTCGAGGGCGCCGAGGTCGGCCCTCGACTGCACGCCGATAAAATGGTCGAGGCGCATGGCCGGGACGAAGAGGTCAGGTTTCAGGTCTGTGCTCTGCCAGTCAACAATGGAGACCGCGATATTCGCCTTTTCCTTCATGACGTGGCGGTACCAGTCTGGCCCCCCGGATTTGGCAATTGCTTCGGAAAGCTGGCGATAGGTATTCCGGTTCAAATCATCAACGCCGAATATATCGCGGATGGTTATGAGCGTCTGCCTGGCATAGGCCGTATTTCTTATCATCTCCCAGAAAGGCTCCATCGCCTGCCAGCGCTCGTCCAGGGACATGTCAACCCTTTCCGGCTCAGGGATTAAGCGACGCACCTTGCGGTGTTTATACCCTTCCACCCTGACGCGGTGCATCGGGAAGCGTATGGCTTCCATCATGCGCGGTGACAATCCCGCCGATATCAGGTCGCTGGAATTGTAGTGTGCAAACAGATAGCTGAAGTCAACCGCGCACTCATTGCGCTCCGCTTCCAGCATGATATGTTCGTGCGTATCAACAAGGGAGATGCTTTCTACTTCCGCCTTTATTCGTTCATTGATATGGCTCATTAACGTTCCACTCGCTCTCTCAATATTTGCCCGTTCATTCAAAATAGATTAGCACCAGCGCGGAATCATGTCAACGCATTGATTCGAGTCGGTCAACCTCATTCAGAATTTACCCTTGAGCCTCTCGTAGGTCTCCGCCAGCGCCTCCGGCACCACTTTGGTATCAGCCAGCACCGACATAAAATTATTGTCCCCATGCCAGCGCGGCACGATATGGGTATGGACATGACCCGCAATACCCGCGCCGGAAGCCTTTCCCAGATTCATGCCGATATTGAAGCCTTCCGGGCTAGCCTCTTCGCGCAGTACTTTAACGCACTGACTCACGATTTTATAATGTTCGTTTCTCTCTGCTTCGGTGAGCTCTTCAAGAGAAGCCACATGACGGTAAGGCGCCACCATCAAATGACCGGGATTATAGGGATAGCTGTTCAGTATGACAAAATTTTTGCTGCCCCGGTAAAGGATATAATTCCGAGCATCCCGGTCCTGCCCGGGGTTTTCACAGAGAAAGCAGCCCTTTGGTTTTTTCATCCTGATGAACTGCATCCGCCACGGTGCCCATAATCGTTCCATAGAATGCTCCTTATTCACTCACTCGGTGCTATTTTAATCGGCAAACCCCATCGCGTCAACGAAATGGCTGTCATTGACTTCTTTAATCGCGGCTTCGACTACACTCCAGGCCAGATGGTATAATAACTTCCGGAAAGTGAGGTGACGACAATGATGGTCTCGGCCAACAATAGCAGTTTACAGATAGAAAGGCTCCAGCTGGGACCTTTCAGCACGAACGCCTATATTCTCCTCTGCCCGGAAACAAGGGAGAGTGCAATCGTGGATGCCCCTGCCGAGGCCGATAAAATCATAGCCCGGCTGAAGGACACCACCCCCAGGTATATTCTGCTCACCCATTCCCACGTGGACCATATCGGAGCGATGACGCAATTGCGCCAGGAACTGAAAATCCCGCTGGCGGCTCACGCCGCCGACGCCAACGTACTGTCACCGCCGCCGGAGATAATGCTCGAAGATGGCGACACCATTGATTTCGGGAAGATTCGTATGGCAGTTTCACACACGCCCGGTCACACCCCGGGCGGACTGTGTTTTATTACGGGCCGCCATCTGCTCTCGGGAGACACTCTTTTCCCCGGCGGGCCGGGCAGGACGAACACGCCAGCCGACTTCGCCCAGATAGTAAAATCGATTACGGAGAAGATTTTCACGCTGGATGATAATACTCAGGTCTATCCGGGACATGGAGAGCCGACCACTCTAAAGAAAGAAAAAGACGAATTCACCACCTTCTCCTCTCGTCCCCATCGCCCGGGCCTCTGTGGTGATGTGCTCTGGCTTTCGCCCTGACGAGAGTCTCGGCTACCAGAGAATTTCCTCACGGTGAAAGGCTTCGGCAAGCTCATACTCTGTTCCCTTGGCCCTCTCCTTCGCCCACTGCCTGAGCCTCTCCTCCAGGTCTGGTAAACGGCCATTGCCCACCTGGCTCTCGTGGCAGCGCAAAGCCTTCACCTTGATGTCAAACGTATCCGTGATATCGGAGCGGTGGTTGATATTGTCGGCGATGGTCCAGAGCCAGACCTCTTTCACCTTGTGCGGTTCGAGCCCTTCTTCCAGCAGGTCTGGATAGGAGAGGTGGTCTCTGGCGTAGGGGAAAACGGCGTCCAGGACAACCCGCCCGGTAATTCTATGGTCACGATGCCAGATGTAACGCCGGTACGGGTCAGCTGACACGACGATGTCGGGTCGGTACATCCTTATCAGGCGGACAATTTCCTTGCGGAACTCGGGCGTATCTTCCAGGCTCTGGTCCCCGTGGCGCAGGAATATGACCTCCCTGACCCCGAGCACTTCGGCCGCGCAAAGCTGCTCGCGTTCCCTGGTTTCGGCCAGCGCCCCCGCTTTTATGCTGTAATCGCTGGTGCCCTTATCGCCGTTGGTACACACTGCATAAACGATTTCCTTGCCTTCCGCCACCCATTTGACCACGGTACCGGCTACACCGAACTCGGCGTCATCAGGATGCGGCGTAATGACAAGGACATCGGCTTTCTTAACTGAAACTGACACTTGGGGAATCTCCTTGCTACGGGGTACTTATAAAACATTGTATAACATCGGGGTACTTGTTACAATTTTGGAATAGAGATACAGCATGATGAGTCAGCAAACCTATAAGGTCAGGAATTACCTGCCCTCAGACTTCGATGGGTACGTAAACCTTCATATTGAAGCGGAACGGATAGACCGGTCCGGGCGCTGTACATCCCGGAAAACACTCGGAGAATATTTAAAGCGGCCCCTCTACCACCCGGAAAGCGACCTTTTTATCGCTGAGACATCCGGGGAAATCGTCGGCTTCCTGAGTATCACGCCGGAATTTATCATCCGCCGTGTGCTGCTCGACTGCCTGGTGCACCCTGCGCATCGTCGAAAAGGCCTGGCGAAGCGCCTTCTTGACCAGGCCACACAGCGCGCCAGAGAGCTAAAGGTCGAGATTATACACGTCAGCGTGCCGGAGGAAAACAGCACTGCCAGAGAGGCTCTCTCCAGAACGGGCTTCAAGGTGGTCAGGCAATTCCTTGAAATGGCCCTGCCACTGAGCGCTTCGAAGCTGCCGGATATGTCCCGGAATGAATTCACCCTGCGCCACCTGCAGCGCGGAGAGGAAGCAAAGCTGGCCAATGTCCAGAATCGCTGCTTTAGCGACACCTGGGGCTTTAACCCGAACACGCCGGAAGAGATTGCCTACTCCTTGAGCCTGAGCGATGCCGCCACAGAAGACGTGGTACTCGTATATGACGGTGACCGACCCGCCGGCTACTGCTGGACGAAAATAAACGGTGAAACAAGCACGGAAACGGGTGGGAGAAAGGGACGTATCCTTATGTTCGGCGTCGACCCCGATTACCGGGGCCGGGGTATCGGCAGACTGGCACTGCAAGCGGGGCTGTCATATCTCCAGGATAAGCAGGTCAAAACGGTGGAATTAACCGTGGACAGCGAGAACCATGCCGCCCATTCGCTTTACAAATCGTCCGGTTTCCAGGTAATGGCACGCAGTCTCTACTATGAAAAGCGGACTGACTAGCCAGTCCCTTCCGTGCCACTCACCAGGAGAGCACGGCATTCACAGGCTATCGCTTCCGCGATATTCGACCAGGCAAACGGCTCCAGTGAAGTCCGCATTACCGATGCCAGATGCCCGTTATTATCCGACCGGGAGAGCGCCAGCATTATCTTGTCTGCCAGGCTTCGGGGGTCATTATCCGCAACCAGATAGCCGGTTTCACCCTGCCGGATGATGTTCTCCGCCCCGCCCACCATCGTTGTCACCACCGGCGTGCCGCAGGCAAGTGATTCCAGCGCCACCAGGCCGAAGCTTTCGTAGTATGATGGGACAACGCAGACATCGGCCGCGCTGTAGAAAAGCGGCAAATCAGACTGCTTTATCAAGC
Organism: Dehalococcoidales bacterium; assembly: GCA_049643605.1. Taxonomy (GTDB): domain Bacteria; phylum Chloroflexota; class Dehalococcoidia; order Dehalococcoidales; family RBG-16-60-22; genus E44-bin89. The sequence continues at coordinate 1,382 of JBARQF010000339.1, read as the reverse complement.
CCAGAAAGTCAATTGTATCCTCTATCTGTAGCTCCTCTGCCAGCTTCCTCAAACGTTCAACTTCGTGCCGGCTGTTCTCCCCACCACCGATGACGAGAAGTCGCGGCCGATAACTGTTCTTAAGATACGTCATGGCTGTCATCAGCCGGTCGATGCCTTTCAAGGGTTCAATACGCCCGACAAACACGACGGTCTTGTCACCGTTCAGGCCAAGCTGTCTCCTGGCCTCCTTCTTATCAATCGGTCTGAATATGTCCAGATTGACGCCGCACGGAACAACGCTGACTCTTTCCTCTGGTGCGTCGTAGTGCCTTATTAAGTCCGCCTTCTCTTTTTCGGTAGCGGCAATGACGCGATGGCAACTGTTGATTACGGAATGTTCCGTCTTGATGCGAAGTTCAGGCTCCTTTGCCCCCACACCGACCGCGTTCTTTACGGCACCAAGGGTATGGAACATGACCATATGCGGCACCCGCCACCATTTCTGCAGGCGCTTTCCCGCCCATGCTGACAGCCAGTAATGGCTGTATATCAAATCATAATGCAGGTTATTGTCTCTTCGATAATCCTCAAGGCGCCGGACGAAATCAGGAAGGTGGGGGTACACGGCCAGCTTATGTATCTCCCCGTCTTCACCCGCCCTGAGGTGAATGAGGTGAGCATTCTGGCCCAGTTCATATATCAACTTGTCCACGGGGTCGTGGACTCTGGTATAAACATCAACCCGATGCCCCAGCCTGCCCAGCTCGCGCGCCAGTTCCAGAACATAGACGCTCATGCCGCCGGTGTCTCTGGTGCCCAGCCTGCCCACCGGGCAGCTATGAGCACTGAGCATGGCAATCTTGAGTGGCTTTTCGTTGTGCAAAATACTCCTGTTGGCTCCTCTATCAAATAATTATCCGGCAGTGGTACAGTTTGACCTCACTGCCCCCCAGCTGGTATTTATACTTCTCAGCACCCTTCAGAAAGTCCCACTTCTTCCTGCCCAGAGCGATGCTCTCCTTGATACAGAGCACCTTGGAAAGCAAACCGGCGCTCAGCGAATTATACTGCGGGTCGAAGGCGCTGTTATAGAGGTACAATGCCTGGTGGTAATCAAAGCCCATAATCATTGCCGCGGGATGTGATTCCATCTCAAGGATACCATATCGCAGCAATTTAATCTCCGTCATGGCCTGAGCTATCGAGTGAAAAAACGTTTCCATCTGCGACGTCATGAAATCAGCTTTTTCTTCACGGCTCAAGGCAAAGAGCTTTAAGAAGGTATCAGTCAGGCCTTGGACATCCTGTGGGGTGACCTCATGGCAGCGATAGTGCACATCGTCGACTCCCCACAGCCTTCTCAGCTTGCGCCTCACCTCGTGGCGCTGTTTCTTATCCAG
>JBARQF010000338.1:0-10939 GCA_049643605.1 Dehalococcoidales bacterium | reverse complement strand
GCGTGACATGATGGTGGGGAGGACTTTGTGGATCTCGGTGGTGGCGAGGACGAAGATGACATGAGGCGGCGGCTCTTCAAGGGTTTTGAGCAGAGCATTCGAGGCACTGGTACTCAGCATGTGAACTTCGTCAATGATGTAGACCTTGTACCGCGCTTCGTTCGGGGCGTAATTGACCCTTTCCCTGAGGTCGCGGATATTATCTACGCCGGTGTTACTGGCGGCGTCAATTTCAATGACGTCCAGAGCTCTGCCTTCGGTGACTGCCTGACACATTCCGCAGGTATTGCAGGGTTCGCCCTTGCCTTCAGTGGTGAGGCAGTTGACTGCCTTGGCAAGAATGCGGCCGGTGCTGGTCTTGCCGGTACCGCGTGGACCGCAGAAAAGATAGGCATGAGAAACGTGGCTGCTGCTTAGGGCGTTTTGCAGTGTCTTGGTTGCCTGTTCCTGGCCGACCACCTCGGCCAGGGTCTGCGGACGCCACCGGCGATAAAAAACCTGGGAAGCCATTTTATTTATTATAACCTATCTATGACGGCGTTTCTAGGCGGCTGGTGTCCGCCACGAAGGCAGGTTTTGGCCATTAAGGACCGGTGATTCAACGTTAGACCGATACGCTTTAGTAAATAAAAATAAAAGCCAGCTTTACCACATCGGATTTACCAATCTTCCCGTTGTAAAGCTGGCTCGCCGGACTAAATTATTTCAGGAGAGAAGGGAAGGTATATCTTTGGAGGAGTCTTCAATGGCTCTCAGTTTGACCTCGGTTTCTTCCTGCCGCTTCTTGAATTCGGGGATAAGCTGCGTGGACTGGCTATAGTAATTCCTTACCTTTTCCACATCACTCAGCTCAGACATGATTACCGTAACATCGAGCATGCCTCTCTCACGTGGATAATCTCCGTTTCTGATAAGAGCTTCCGGAGCGATGTCCTTCATGTAATCGCCGAGGGCCTTGATCATGTCCATGTTCATCTCTTTGCCTGGTGCAGAGATGAGGTACAAGGCTCGCTTGGAGTCCACGGGATTACACTTGAGTGATAGCTCGCTGATAGCCTCGTCCATGGCCTGGACGCCTTTGAGGGTTTCATCGCCTTTGGCCCTGAAATCACGCCTTGATTCCCGGCGGAACCTTATCAGAGGAATCTCAGACTTGCCGTATCCGATTACCGTCCAGCCAGTCAGAGTCTGAATGATATCGCCGGCATCAAGCACCTTCGTGGCGATGTACTTGGCCTTCTTTTCCTCGCCGGCGCAGAGCATATTGTAGAAAGGCTCCGCAATCATGGCATTGATTTTGGAGATATTGCCTTTTATGGAAGAGTCCTTGCGGACAAACCTCTGGTTGTCTACCAGAAATACGGCATCAGCCACGGAGTAACATGATTTGAGGCAGGTAGCGGTATTGTAAATGGTCCTGTCCTCGGTGGTTTCCTCATGCTCAAAGGGCAAGACAATGAGGTTGTAAATGGGCTTATCAGCATAGCGCTCTTTTATGTGCTGTGTTACCACTGAGATTGCCCCGGAGCCGGTGCCACCAGCGGAACTGGCAATAAACAGGAATGCATCCGTCTCGAAGAACCGTTTCGTGGTTCTTATCGCGTCAATGACCTTGTCGCCATCCTCTCGGGCGATTTCAGCACCGAGTTCATTGATTTTGCCCACACCATGGCCACCGGTCTTGCGACTGCCAATGAGGATTCGGTGCTGGTAGTCCTTTCGAATGCTTGTCAGCCCACTCAGGTCAGCCGCATCAGCGTTGACCGCATAGCAGCCGGTAACTATCTCAATGCCACGCGAGCTTTTTGCTTTTTTGTTCAACCGGGCGAACTCATCCGCAACCCGACCACCGCACTGTCCGAAACCTACAACGACTAGTTTCATAGCTCACCTCTAAATATATTTGTAGATTTTAGTTATTTTAAGCATACTTATAGTGCAATGTCAATCAATTGCTCTCCAAACGTCTTGTATATTTCTGGTAATAAAGTACTTGGCAGTAATGTCATGGTTGACAGAAAAGAAGGCGAATTGGACGTGAGAATGAGCTTTTTTATCAAGAAGGCTTACATATTTACAAAAAAAACATTGAAAAAAGAGATTACCTATATTAGAATTGGGTAAAACAATCGGGTGTGGGATTAATGGCGAGAGAAGCACCACCAGACGAAATATTAGAGAGCGCCGGGGATGATATTGGCGCCTTTGAGAGGGCTGTTGACCGGGCGGGGCAGCTAAGTCGCGCGGCGATGGGGGCGGCAGAGGCGACCACCAAAGCTGCCCAGAAAGCGATTAGACGTGCGGAACAGATCAGCCTGGAGGCGAAAGAGGCCGCTGAGGCATCTGCCAGGGTAGCTGAAGAGGCGATACGGCGCGCGGAAGAGGTAAGCCGTGAGGTCAGGGGAAGCGCCGAAGCGGCTATCAAAGCATCTGAAGAGGCGATAAAACGAGCTGAGGAAACTGCTAGTACCCCGAAAGAGGCAGCCAAGGCAATCACCAAGCGTTTTCAGGAAGCTATCAACCGCGCTGAAGAGATAAGCAAGGAGGCTATGGAGGCAGCGGAGGCGGCATACGTTTCTTCGGAAGAGGGGTTGAATCGGGTCAGCGAAATAAGCAGCGAAGCCAAAGAAGTTGCCGAGTCTGCAGCCAGGACAGCCAAAGAAGAAATTGATAAAGCGGAAGAAGCCGGTCGGATTGCCAAGGAAGCGGCCGGGGAATCCATCAGGGCAGCTAAGGAGGCTAACAGCAGGGCAGATAAAGCCAGTCGTGATGCCAGAGAAGCCGCCGAGGCATCGATAAAGGAAGCCAGAGATGCTGCCACCAAGGCAGAAAGGGCCAGCCGGGTGACAAGGGAAACGGCTGAGGCGGCATCGAAAACAGCTCAGGAAATAGCACTCAAAGCAGAGAAAATAAGCACTGATGCCAAAGGGCTCGCCGAGACGTCATTGAGAACTTCGCAAGAAGCAATCATCCGTGCTGAGGCAATAAGCAAAGATATGAAGCTGGCAGCAGATAATTCCGGCCGGGCTTCACAGGAAGCAATAGCCAGGGCCGAGGTAATAAACAAGGAAACCAAGGCCTCAATAGAAGCGGCCACCAGGGCTACCAGAGTGGCTGTTGACACTGCCATCGTCGCTTCCAGGGAGGCGGCTGGAGCATCATCCAGAGAGTCTCAGGAAGCAACCAGCCGGGTGGAAGAAATCAGAAATGAGATAAAAACAGCGCATGATGAACTGGTTAAAACTTTTCAAGAAGCGCTTGGCCGTGTTGAGGTGATGAGCAGAGAAACATTAGAGAAGACCGGAGAAGCGGTCAGTACCACGCAGGAGAAGGCGGAGATATCAGCCAGAGCTTCAGAAGAGGCGATTAGCCAGATAGAGCAGGTTAGTCAGGAAGCAAAGGATACAGCCGACGTTTCGGCTAATGCAAGCCGGGAAGCTGCTGAGGCGGCGATTAAAGCTGCTCAGGAGGCTGCTGAGGCATCAACCAGTACGTCGCAGGAGGCGATAAGCCGGGCGGAGGAAATCGGGCAGGAAGCCAGAGAGGCCAACGAGGCGGCTACGCAAGCGGCCCAGGAAGCGATTAATGAAGCAATGCGCATTGCCCAGGAGGCGGCGGAGACGGCGACCAAGGCCTCTCAGGAGGCGATAAGCCGGGCGGAGACAATCGGACGGGAAACCAAAGATACGGCCGATGAATCGGTGAAAGCGGTCAAGGAAGCTACCAGATTGGCCACCAGAGTCGCCAGAGAAGCGGCTGAAACTTCGGTAAAAGCTTTTGAAGAAGCGATAAGTCGGGCGGAGACAATAGGTCAGGAGACAAAGGAGGCTACCGCAGAATCAGCGAAAGCGGCTAAAGAAGCCACTGAGGCTACAGTACATGCGGCCAGAGAAGCAACTGCAGAAACAACGCGGGTTGCCAAAGAGGCAGCAGAAACGGCAATAAAGGCTTTCGAGCAGGCCATACTTCGCGTTGAGGGAGCTGGCAAGGAGGCGGCGGAGGCAGCAGAGACATCGCTCAAAGCTTTTGAAGCAGCAATCGGAGAAACGGTAGAATCTCGTGAAGAAGACGAGATTGCTGAGATGGCGGCTGAAACTGATGAAGAGACTGCCGAGGCAACGCTCAAGGCCTTTGCCCAGGCGATTGGCAAGGCTAAAGAATCCCATATCAAGAGCAAACCAAAGGCGGGAGCCGGTAAAAAGAAGGAAAAGATAGAGGCCCGTTTGAACTTTCTGGCCCGGATGTATGAAACCAAGAAAAACGAACATGACAGTGAAGACGGTGTTGCGGAGGAGGATGAAGAAGCCGAAAAATAAATCAGACAGAAACCAATCACATATCCGTGTATCAGTAATATCAATGCAGGAGGTACTCGATGGCGAACCCAAAGGAACAGGCCAAGAAGGCCGATGAGGAAACTGAAGAAGTAGTCGAGGAAACGGCTGAAACCGTTCCTGAAGAAGCTGAGCAGGTGAGTGCAGAAGTGGAAGAACAAGAACAACCGGTAAGGCCGCTTGAAGAAGTGCTGGGACAGGCTGAGAAGGCTTACGCCGCTTTTATGGATGCGCAGCGGCAGGTAGCCAGTGCCTACCGGACCAATGAACAACAAATTGCCAGAGCCTACAAACGTGCTGAGCAACAGGCGGAGAAAGCCTGCAACGAGGCTATTAAAGAGACAATGCGAGCACGTGACGAGGCTGTGGCGGCCGCAACCAAAGCGCGTGATGATGCAATCTCTCAGGCAGAGAGGGCGTACAAGAAGACGAAAGACCAGACGGATAAGGAATGCGAGGCACGGGTAGAAGAGGCCTCGAAAAAGAGAGAGGAGGCCCTTGCACAGGCCTGGCAGCTCCGTGAGGAAACTGTGGTTCAGGCCTGGAATATATATGCCAAGTTATCACGATAAGTACGGCGATATAGCGGTCTGAGTACCTCTTGGCGTGGCTGATACACTTGTGTGTGATTGGTAGTGTTTTAGTTAGATTAGAGACGGGATATCTTTGAGGGTGACTTCTATTCCCCGGTACTTGTCCTCGATTCCTTCCTGTCTCTTTTTCAATGCGGTGATGAGGCTGAGGGTCTTGGTGAAGTAGTTCCTCACCTTTTCCACATCGCTGAGTTCCGACAGAATGACGGTGATATCGAGCACTCCTTTTTCCCTCGGATAATCACCACTTCTGATGACTGCCTCAGGGGTAAGGCTCTTGAGGTACGTGCCGAGCTCCTTGATAAGGTCGACGTTCATTTCCTTCGGTGGAGCGGAAACAAGGTAAAGGGCTCTCTTCGAATCTACGGGGTTGACTTTGAGGGAAAGACCGGTGATTGCCTGGTCCATGGCCTGGGTTCCTTTCTGGGCTTCAGCGGCCTTGTTCCTGAAATCGCGTGTCCGGGACAGGAGTTTCTTGCCCAGCGAGATTTCAGACCGGCCGTAACCAATCGCGGTCCATCCGGTCAGCGTCTGTATAATGTCGCCGGCATCAAGTATCTTCGCCCCGATGTACTGGTGTTTTTTTTCTTCACCGGCGCAGAGCAAATTGTAAAATGGTTCCGTAATCAGGGTGTTAATTTTGGACAAATTGCTTCTAAGCGATGCGTCTTTCATCACGTATCTCTGGTTATCAACCAGGAATACCGCATCAGCAACCAGATAAGCTGATTTCAGACATGTGGCGGCATTGTATATGGTCCTTTCCTCGGTGGACTCCTCATGCTCGAAAGGTAGTACTATGAGATTGTACACCGGCTTATCCACATAGCGCTCTTTTATAAGTTGAGTGATAACGGGAAGTGCGCCGGAACCGGTACCCCCGGCCGCCCCCGCGATTAGCAGAAAGGCATCTGCTTCAACGAAACGCTTTCCGGATCTTATCGTTTCAATTATCTTATCGCCGTCTTCTTTGGCGATCTCGGCACCCAGTTCATTAATTTTACCAACGCCATGTCCGCCAGTCTTTCGGCCACCAATAAGAATGCGATGCTGGTAATCCGGCTTGATTCCGGTCAGGCCACTGAGGTCGGCAACATCAGTATTAACCGCAGAAGCATTGGCGACGATATCGATACCACGTTGAACGTGCGCTCTACGGTTTAATCGGGCAAATTCATCGGCAATCCGGCCACCACACTGTCCAAAACCAACTACAATTAGTTTCATTATTTACCTTGTTATTTTAATTTGTGTTATTGTAGGCATTATTTCCACGCAATGTCAATGCTGGTCTTCTCGGAAATTTACGATTGAGGCAGATTGAATAAGCAATCGGAGCATTTAAAGGGTAGAAAAAAGTCCTCCCCCGAAAGTAATTCCCCTCTCTGTTTAAGGAGGTGGTAACGGTTCATTCCTTTTCGCAATACCGACAATCAGTATATTTTTATGTCTTTGGCTCGTTTTATTATAGTCCCTTGCCCGCGATAAAGGCAGTGAGGTCAGCCAGGCGACAGCTGTAGCCCCACTCGTTGTCATACCAGGCAAGGACCTTGACCATGTTGCCGCCGATGACCATGGTGCTCAAGGCATCAACGATGGCGCTGGCCGGGTTGCCCTTGAAGTCCATGCTGACCAGTGGCTCCTCGCAGTATTCCATAATGCCGGCGAGAGGACCCTCGGCGGCTGATTTGAACGCCTGATTGACCTGCTCAGCAGTTATCTCCTGCTTTAGCTCGGCGACAAGGTCGATGACCGAGACGGTGACTACCGGGACGCGGAAGGCCATGCCGTGCAGCCTGCCCTCAAGGTCAGGGATGACCAGGGCAACGGCATGGGCGGCACCGGTGGTGGTGGGGATGATGTTCACCGCGGCGGCGCGCGCCCGGCGCAGGTCGCTGTGCACCATGTCCTGGATTTTCTGGTCATTGGTGTAAGCGTGAATGGTGGTCATAAGCCCCTTGTCCATGCCGAAGTTATCGTGGAGTATCTTGACTACCGGGGCGATGCCGTTGGTGGTGCAGGAAGCGTTGGAGACTATGGTGTGTTTCTTCGGGTCATACTTTGCCTCGTTGACACCGAGGACTATGGTAACATCCTCGCCCTTGGCCGGGGCGGATATAATCACCTTTTTGGCACCGCCCTTGAGATGGGCGGAGGCTTTGGCGGCATTGGTGAATAGGCCGGTAGACTCTATGACGATGTCAACCCCGCAGTCGCGCCAGGGTATGCTGACGGGGTCTTTTTCCGAGAAGACCTTCACCTTGTGGCCATCTACGGTGATGGCGTCATCGCTGGCAGCCACGCTGCCCGGATAGGGTCCGTAGGTGCTGTCCCATTTTAACAAATGGGCGTTGGTGGCCGTATCGGTGAGGTCGTTGATGGCGGCAACTTCCAGTTCCCCTTTATGGTACTGGTTGATAGTGCGCAGGGTCAGCCGGCCGATGCGACCGAAACCGTTGATTCCGACTCTGGTTGTCATCTTGTCTTTCCTGCCTTGTTAATTTAATAGAATAATATTGTTAATCCAGATTCAAATTGGTGAATGCTCCCATTCCCGCAAAATGGGCTGCCTGCCCAAGCTCGTCTTCTATGCTGAGGAGACGGTTATATTTGGCAGTGCGCTCGGAGCGGCAGGGGGCGCCGGACTTAATCTGCCCCGCATTGAGGCCAACCGCCAGGTCGGCGATGGTGGTATCTTCGGTCTCGCCGGAGCGGTGGCTGACGATTGCCGTCCAGCCGACTTCCTGAGCTATCCTGATAGCTGATATAGTTTCCGTGAGGGTGCCTATCTGGTTGAGCTTGATGAGGATGGAGTTGGAAGCTTTAATCTCGATACCTCGGCTCAGTCGGCTGACATTTGTGGTGTAGAGGTCGTCACCGACCAGCTGTACTTTATCGCCCAGTTTTTCGGTGATAAGCTTCCAGCCGTCCCAATCGTCCTCAGCCATGCCGTCTTCGATGCTGATAATGGGGTAGGCTGATATCCATTTGACATAAAACTCTACCATCTCTGTGGAAGTGAGCCTGGTACCCTCGCGTTCCAGCACATACCTGCCATCCCGGTAGAATTCACTGGCGGCCGGGTCAAGAGCGATGAAACAATCGCGACCGGGCTGGTAGCCTGCTTGCTCAATTGCGGTCAGGACGGCTTCGATAGCCTCCTTATTGGAGGGGAGAGGAGGGGCGAAACCGCCTTCATCACCGACGTTGGTGCTGAGCCCCATGTCTTTCAGGACTTTCTTCAGCGAATGGTAAATCTCGGTACCCATCTGCAACGACTGACTGAAGCTGGTAGCACCGGCGGGCACGACCATGAATTCCTGGAAATCCGTGGAGTTGGCGGCGTGTCTGCCGCCGTTTAAAATATTCAGCAAGGGCACTGGCAGGGTCTGCTCATTGGCCTGGCCAAGGTAGCGATAGAGCGGCATATTTAGTGAGTTCGCTGCGGCATGAGCCACCGCCAGCGATGTTCCCAGAATGGCATTGGCGCCAAGGCGCGATTTATTATCGGTGCCATCAAGCTCAATCAATTTGCGGTCGATAGCTTCCTGGTCGGCGGCGGCCATTCCTTTAATGGCGGGCGCGATTTGCTCATTAATATGTTTTACCGCCTGAAGGACACCCTTGCCACCGTATCTTTTCTTATCCCCGTCACGAAGCTCCACCGCTTCGTAAGTGCCGGTACTGGCCCCCGAGGGTACGGCAGCCTGACCCACCGTTCCTTCCGAAAGCGCCACCTCTACGGCCACGGTTGGGTTACCCCTTGAATCCAGGACTTCTCTGCCCTTTATCTGTTTGACGGTTGCTCCCTTAGGCATGCTCTTTCCCCAAAGTCAGTTATTTATCATGCTGAGCGCTTTCTTTACCGCGTCCGCCGGATTACGGGCAGGGACAATCGAGTTATCCGGTCGCTCTTTTCGCGACAGCGACCAGGTATTCAGGCCGATGACCGGCGTATCGTTGCGCAGTGCGTGGCCGAGCTCGGACAGTGTGCCATAACCACCACCGATAGCTATAATTGCCTCAGCGCTCTTGACTACGATAACATTTCTCGCTTCACCAAGATTGGTTACGATCGGGATATTTACGTATGGATTTGCTGCCTGCCGGCTGCCGCCGGGCAGGATGCCAACGGTCAACCCGCCCTCGGCACTGGCCCCTTTACAGGCGGCTTCCATGACGCCACCCAGCCCCCCGCAGATAAGGACAGCGCCATTTCTGGCCAGCCCGCGCCCGACCTCTTCCGCCAGCCGGGCTTCCTCTGGCGTGCAGTCGCTGCCACCGATGACGGCGATAAACCGCTTCTGCTCTGTCATATCCGGAGATACAATTACATAATTATATCATCTGGCTGGTAACTATAGCAATGAAAAATAGAGAGTACAGGTGCTCAGTTATACCTGTTCATCGCCGCGGTCAGCCCCTCGCTGATGAGGCATAATATGGCTTCACCGACTTTGTTGGTGACTTCGGCGATAACTTTGTTCTCACTGGCGTCAAAATCGCCGAGCACGTGGTTGATAACCCCGGCGTCTCTGCCCGTAACCTCATTGTTCATATCATCCGGTCGGCCGATGCCCACTCTTAGGCGAATAAAGTCGCTTTTTCCAAGGCAGGCTATTATCGACTCGATGCCCTTATGGCCGGCAGAGCGGCCTCCCTGCCGGATACGTATTTTACCTGTCGGCAGGTCGAGGTCGTCATGGATGATAATCAGGTCTTCAGGGCTGATTTTATACCTTTTTACCAGCAGGCTTACCGAGCGGCCGCTCAGGTTCATCATGGTTTGCGGCCGGGCCAGTACCAGTCTCGTGCCGGCAACTTCACCCTCGCCGACTCTTGCCTGTCCCTGTTTGTGGGCGAAGCGTATCCCATGCTTTCTGGCGAAGCGGTTTAGGCACATGAAACCGATATTGTGTCGGTTGTGCGTGTATGCTGTTCCGGGGTTGCCCAGGCCAACGATTAATTTCATGTCAGGCTTTCTGGTTCAAAAGTTGCAGGAACTCCGTTTCGTTTATTATTTTGATGTTCAGGCTCCGGGCTTTGTCCAGCTTGGAACCGGGGTCGGCGCCGGCCACCAGATACGTGGTTTTCCGGGTCACGCGGCTGCCGGCAGTGCCGCCGAGGGCTTTGATGCGTTCTTCGGCTTCCTGTCGGGGGAAGGCGTCAAGAGTGCCGGTCAGGACAAACTCCATGCCGGCGAGGGGTAGAGCCTCGGCCTTCGCTGGCTTTTCCTCCAGCTTGACTCCAGCTTCCCGCAGCCGTCTAATGATATCACGATTGGCTTCCTGACGGAAAAAGCCGATGATGCTGTCGGCGATTTTCGGCCCGATGGCCTCAATGGACATAAGCCTTTCTCGGGAAGCTTCGGCCAGCGCGTCGACGCTGTGGAATTCCCCGGCCAGGAGTTCCGCGGTCTCCCCGCCGATATGACGTATGCCGAGAGCCAGAATAATCCTGGCCAGTGGCCGGTTCTTGCTCCTGTCAATGGCATTGAGCATATTGTCAACGCTTTTCTCACCCATTTTCTCCAGGCCGAGAAGCTGCTCTTTACGGTCTTTAAGGTAGTAAATGTCCGCGATATCTTTTACCAGGCCTTTTTGAAACAGGGTGGCGGACAGGTTCTCGCCAATGCCTCTGATGTCCATCGCCCCTCGTGAGGCGAAGTGCTCGATTCTCTGCTGTGCCTGCGCAGTGCAGGCGGCGTTTGAGCAGTAATACATCACTTCGCCCTCAGGTCGAAGCACCTCGCCGCCACAGACCGGACAGGCCGGGCGACTCTTCTCTTTGTCGTATACTTTCTCCAGCAGGTCGAATTCCTTCTCTTTTCCGGTGCGCTTGCTGACGACCGGCCCGACCACCTCGGGAATGACTTCACCGGCGCGCTGTATGATAACGGTATCGCCGATGCGGATGTCCTTGCGCCTGATGTCGTCCTCATTATGGAGGGCAGCCTGACGGATGGTCACCCCGCCGACCGATACCGGCTCCAGGATGGCATAGGGATTGAGG
>JBARQF010000337.1:0-7048 GCA_049643605.1 Dehalococcoidales bacterium | reverse complement strand
GGTCTGATAGCGCGGGGGCTAGAAGGGCCGGGTCCGCCGAGTGTCCATTCGACGAATGGTTGTTTCTGCCGTTTACCTGAAAAGAAACCCGCATCTCTGGGGAGGAGGTGAGGTGGATGAGGGTCTTTTCAATTAAGGAACGCTGGTTCCGGTCGAGGTATTCGGCGATAAAAGTATTGGGTACGCTGATGATAAAGCGGTCACTCTGGTAATCCAGGCCTTCCGTTTTTTCCAGCCAGGTCCGGTAGTTTGACCTGCTGACCTGCACCTGCAATTCGCCCAGGGCTGCGCCCCAAATCTCTCTTGCTGACTTTTTTTCCATTAATTAATTCTAATTCCGAAAAGCGTAAAAATTTTATCTAACATAGCTTATCAATCCCTTTATTCAGGATTCAGCCCCCCTTTTGAGCAAAAAAATACCCCTTAGCGAAAAGTAGACATCGGAAACTTTTATCGGGGTAGTCGCCTGCTGAAAGAATGCTTATTTATAAAAGCAAACGTTTAATAGAATACTACCGCGCCCTTTTTCTAGCAAGGGTTTTGCTGGTAACCACTGGGCATTACCGAACCCCAACAAGCCTTGCCAAGTTGCCCAAGCTCTCTTTTTTGCCCGATTTTGCAATCACAAATACAAAAAATAAAGTTGTTGTAAAAAATTAACAATGTGTTAAAATTTTACACGATGAGAGCCGAATTGCGCATGCTTTACATGGGTACCCCGGAGTTTGCTGTCCCCCCTCTGGAGAAGCTGGTTCAGGAGCCTTGTCCGGTGGTGGCGGTTTATACCCAACCGGACAAACCGGGCGGAAGGGGTCGCTCACTTATAATGTCGCCGGTGAAGATAGCGGCGCTGCGTCTGGCTTTGCCGGTGGTTCAGCCGGACAGTTTAAAGGAAAGTGAGGCCGTGGCACAGCTCGCCGGCTTTCAGCCGGAGGTGATTGTGGTGGCGGCATACGGGCAGATACTGCCCCAGCCGGTCCTGGACCTTCCGCGCTACGGGTGCCTGAACATTCATCCTTCGCTGCTGCCCAGGCACAGAGGGGCATCGCCGGTGTCGGCAGCGATACTTGCCGGCGACGCGGATACAGGCGTTTCCATCATGCTGATGGACAGCGGCCTGGATACCGGGCCAGTCCTCGCGCAGGAAAAGGCGGCGATATCGCCGCAGGATACGACGGGCTCGCTGACGGGCAAGCTCTCTGATATGGCGGCACGGATGCTCCCCGGAGTGCTTGACCGCTGGGTGAAGGGTGAAATTACCCCTAGACCCCAGAATGAGGCGGAGGCCACCTATTCCGCCGCCATCAAAAAGGAGGCGGGCGAAATTGACTGGCAGCTACCGGCGGCTGATATCGAGCGGCGCGTCCGCGCCTTCCAGCCCTGGCCGGGAGCGTATACCAGCTTGGGTGGCAGGCGACTCGAAATCGTTGAGGCCGTGGCTCTGCCGGTGGAAGGAGAGCACCGGGTGGGTGAGGTGGTGGCATTGAAACAGGAGGGAGTTCCCTTTGGCGTCAGCACGAGAGAAGGCATTCTCGGCGTAGTCAGAGTGCAGCTGCAGGGGAAACGGGCCTTGCCCGCCGTTGATTTTCTGAGAGGGCAGCGGCAGTTAATCGGAGCATTGCTGCCAGATTAGGCATTGAGGAGAAGTTAGCTTTGCAAAACAACCTTGATAAGTTTGAAACGCTGGTTGAAATTATCGCCCGGCTGCGGGGCCCGGGAGGCTGTCCTTGGGACCGGGAGCAGACCCATGCCTCGCTGCGGGAAGCCCTGCTTGAGGAGTGCTACGAAGTTCTGGAAGCACTTGATGAGAAGAGCAGCCGGAAGCTTTCCGAGGAGCTGGGCGACCTGCTGATGCAAATTGTCTTCCACGCGCAGCTCGCCGCCGAATCGGGCGAATTCCAGCTGCGTGACGTAATCCAGAAAATCAATGGAAAGCTCATTCAGCGGCACCCCCACGTCTTCGGGTCGGTACAGGTAAAAGATTCCGGTGAAGCGCTGGTCAACTGGGAGGCGTTGAAGAAAAAGGAAAAAGAGGCAAATGCCTCACTGCTGGACAATGTCCCGAAAATACTGCCTTCCCTGAGCTACAGCCAGGAAATCCAGGGCCGGGCGGCCCGAACCGGCTTCGACTGGGAGAACATTGAAGGCATCATTGACAAGCTGGCGGAGGAAGTGGATGAGCTGAAGCAGGCGGGCAACCAGCAGGAAAAAGAGCACGAGTTTGGCGACCTGCTCTTCACGCTGGTCAACGTCGCGCGCTGGCTGGAGATAGACTCGGAGTCGGCGCTGCGGGAAACAAACCGGCGGTTTTACCGGCGTTTTACCAGTATGGAAGCAGCCTGCCGCCAGCGCGGCGTGAGCCTGGCCGATTTGTCCTTTGACGAGCAGAACGAGCTGTGGGAGGAAGCCAAGAGAGCGGTTGCTGATAAATAAAAATGGTCGGGGCGAGAGGATTTGAACCTCCGACCTCCGCGTCCCGAACGCGGCGCGCTACCAGGCTGCGCTACGCCCCGATAGCACTATTATAGACGGATTTTACCGGTTCTAGCAAGGAGAGCAGATGAAGTACGTTGTTTTAATCATGGACGGCGCCTCCGGTTACCCCATACCCGAGCGAGGTGGCAGGACCTCTCTGGAGCTGGCAGCAACCCCCAATCTGGATGCGCTGGCTAAAGAGGGCACCCTGGGGCTGGCGCGCACGGTGCCGCCGGGGATGGAGGCGAGCAGCGCCTGTGCCTGCATGTCGGTGCTGGGCTATGACCCCAGAATATATTATAAAGGCCGGGCGGGCATCGAAGCGCGGAGCATGGGCATACCCATCGGCGACGGGGAGGTCGTCTTCCGCTGCAACCTGGTGGCGGTCCGGGATGGGAAGATGTGGAGCTATAGCTCCGGCTATATCAGCACCGAGGAAGCCCATGCCCTGATTGATACACTGAACAAGACCCTCGGCAGCGGCGAGGTGCAGTTCCATCCCGGCGTCAGCTACCGGCATATCTGCAAAATCAAGGGGCATGAAGAAACGCTCCGGGCCGAGTGCACACCGCCGCACGATATCCCCGATAAAGAAATCGGCGAATTCCTGCCCCGTGGACCGGGGAGCGGGGTATTGCGCGACCTGATGGCGCGTTCGGAGGCAGTTCTGGCAAACCACGCAGTGAACCGGGAGCGGGTAGCCCGGGGAGACATACCGGCCACCATGCTCTGGCTGTTCTGGGGGAGCAGCCGGCTGCCGGATATGCCGTCTTTTCAGGGCCGGTACGGCCTCAGAGCGGCCATGACCTCGGGAGTTGATTTGCTCAACGGGCTGGCACAGCTTGCCGGAATGGAGGTGCTGGAAATACCCGGGGTGGCCGACAACCTGGACAACGATTACGCGGCGCAGGCGAAGGGCGCCGTGGCAGCGCTGTCGGCGCATGACCTGGTGGTGGTTCACATCGAAGCGCCGGACGAGGCCTCTCATGACCGTGACATAGATGCCAAAATCGATGCCATTCAGAGGATTGACGGCGAGGTGGTAAGCCGGCTGCGTTCCTTTCCGGGCGATTTCCGCCTTCTGGTTATGCCCGACCACCCCACCCCGATACAGATGCAGACCCACACCGATGAACCGGTGCCCTTTCTCCTCTGGGGAAAAGGGGTGACGCCCAATGGCGCCGGCAGATTTACCGAGGCGGAAGCTAAAGGAACTGGTCTTTTCCTGGGGAAAGGGTATAAAATAATGGAAAGATTCATTCAGAAGGCGGATTGCTAGATGTCTTTAATCGTGCAGAAATACGGTGGCACATCGGTCGCCGATGCCGGGCGCATCAAGAACGTGGCCGGGCGCATTGCCCGCACCAAAGACGAGGGCAACCAGGTGGTGGTGGTCGCCTCGGCGATGGGGGATACCACCGATGAGTTGATAAAGCTGGCCGACCAGCTCTCGGAGAAGCCGAATAGCCGCGAGATGGATGTCCTGCTCTCCACCGGGGAGGTGGTTACCACCACCCTGCTGGCCATGGCGCTGCACAGCATGGGCTATCCGGCCATCAGCCTCAGCGGCGCTCAGGCGGGAATTCGCACCGATGCCGCTTACCGCCGGGCGCGCATCCTCAAAATCGAGCCCAAGCGGGTGGTCAGGGAGCTGGAGAAGGGCAATATCGTCATCGTGGCCGGCTTTCAGGGCATCACCGAGGACCTGGATGTCACCACGCTGGGGAGGGGCGGTTCGGATACCACCGCCGTTGCTCTGGCAGCCAGCCTGGGGGCAAAGGAATGCCAGATTTACACCGATGTAGAAGGGGTATACAACGTTGACCCCCGTCTGGTTCCGGAGGCGAAGCCTCTTGGTGAGATACATTATGAGGAGATGCTGGAGCTGGCGACCTATGGGGCGAAGGTGATGCACCCGCGGGCGGTGGAGCTCGGGGAGCTGTTCAATATCCCCATCCTGGTCGCTTCCAGCTTCAACGAAAAGCCAGGGACTTTAATACACGGAGGGGTAGCCATGGAAGTTCGGAATAAGGTCAGAAGTATCGCCCATAACCTTAACATAGGCAAGATAACCGTGGTCGGTGTTCCGGACCGCCCCGGAATTGCCGCCAGCATTTTCGGCCCGCTGGCCAAGGCGGGAATCAGCGTGGATACCATTGTGCAGAACGCCAGCATTCAGGGCATCACTGACCTGACTTTTACCGTGTTCAAGAGCGACCTTGCCCGGGCGATGGAAGTGGTCAAGCCGATTGCCGCGCAGATTGGCTCAAGGGAGTGTGCCAGCGATGACACCCTTGGTGCGGTAAGCATCATCGGTACCGGGATGCAGAATACCCCCGGCTTTGCGGCGCGAATGTTCAACACCCTCAGTGAGAAAAAGATTAATATACAGCTGATTACGACCTCGGAGATACGGATAACCTGTATCATTAACGCTGACCAGGTCAAAGAAGCCGTGCGCGTCCTGCACCGGGCCTTCGAAATCGAAGAAGAATAGACGGTTGCCCGGCTATGCTAAACCGACACCACTTCCTTTACTTCCGGGATATGCTCTTTCAGGATTTTCTCAATCCCCATCTTGAGCGTCATGGTGGACATCGGGCAACCAGCGCAGGCACCGGTCAATCTGACCTTAACGGTGCCGTCATTGACTTCAACCAGTTCCACATCCCCGCCGTCCCCCTGTAGCTGGGGACGAATCTGGTCCAGTATCTCGGTAACTTTATCCTGCATCAAAAAACTCCTGTAAAAATTGCTCCTTTTATTATTTTATCTACTGCGTAAGCCATTAGTCAAATAAATACAAAATCCTCTTGTTAAGTTTGACCGTTTAATGTAGAATATATTGCTTATAATGGGGCTTCTTTTTTGGGGGAATTGATGACGTATCAGGAAGAGAGGCTGGCGAGCTTGAAACGGCAGCGCACCAAGCAGGCAATCGACCTGGCGATGCAGGGTCGCTGGCGGGAGGCAATCGCCGCCAACAGGGCAATACTGGAGGACTTTCCCAGTGACGTGGAAGCCTGGAATCGTCTGGGCCGTGCTTATATGGAACTGGGCGAGTACCAGCAGTCGAGGGAAGCCTACCGCCGCACCGCTGAGCTTGACCCCTTCAATGCCATTGCCAAGAAGAATCTGCAGCGCCTGAACTATCTCGGTGAGGCAAAGGTCGCTGCCGAGAGCACGGCGCGGAAGGTTGAGCCGCACCGGTTCATTGAGGATATCGGAAAAGCCGGGGTGGTAATCTTGTCCCACCTGGCGCCAACGCAGATACGCGCCCGCCTCGTCGCCGGCGATGAGTTGTTTCTCAAAACAGATAGCACCCGCCTGGTTGTTGAGGATGACCTCGGGCAATATGTCGGTCATGTTGACCCGAAACACGGACAGCGCTTAGTCAAGCTAATGGCGGGGGGTAATAAATATTCCGTGGCTGTGGTAAGCTCTATCGAAGAAGCGATGACCGTCATTATCCGCGAGGTATATCAGGACCCGAGCCAGATGGGCAAGCTGTCCTTTCCCTCCAAAGGTGTGGAGGAAACCAAGCCTTATGTTGACGAAAAGGTCTTCAAGATGGAGTCCGAAATCGAGGAAATATTGCCGGAGGAATCTGGTTATACCATCATCGGCGGCGATGAAATAGAAGTGGTACCGGAGGAGTCTACTGGTATCAGTGACGAATCTGCCAGCGAAGAAGAATAGGGGGATATAGCGCATGGTAATTGGGACGGTGAAGCCGGTATCAATAGAGAAGGAGATGCAGGGCTCGTATCTCGATTACGCGATGAGCGTCATCGTGTCCCGTGCTCTGCCCGATGTCCGTGATGGATTGAAACCGGTACATCGCCGTATTCTCTACGCGGTAAACGACATGGGCCTCACGGCTAACAGTGCGCACCGTAAGAGCGCCCGTATTGTGGGTG
Source organism: Dehalococcoidales bacterium (assembly GCA_049643605.1). GTDB lineage: Bacteria > Chloroflexota > Dehalococcoidia > Dehalococcoidales > RBG-16-60-22 > E44-bin89. The sequence continues at coordinate 653 of JBARQF010000337.1, read as the reverse complement.
AGGTTCTGGGTAAATATCACCCTCATGGAGACACATCGGTCTATGATGCCATGGTACGTATGGCGCAAGACTTCTCCATGCGCTATCCACTGATAGACGGGCAGGGCAATTTCGGCAGCGTGGACAATGACCCCCCGGCGGCCATGCGGTATACCGAAGCCAGGCTGGGCCGTATCGCCGGCGAGATGCTGGTTGACATTGAGAAAGAGACGGTCGCCTTCATGCCCAATTTCGATGATAGCCTCGAGGAGCCTAAGGTGCTGCCCACCCGCATCCCCAACCTTCTGCTCAACGGGAGCTCCGGCATCGCCGTTGGTATGGCGACCAATATCCCGCCTCACAACCTCAATGAAGTCTGCGATGCCATTTCATGTCTCATCGATAATCCCAATGCTACGACTGAAGAGCTGACGCAGTTCGTCAAGGGGCCGGACTTCCCCACCGCCGGCATTATCAAGGGTGTTGAGGGAATCAAGAGTGCTTATGCTACCGGACACGGTAAAATTGTGATTCAGGCCCGAGCCCGTGTTGAAAATATCGCCCGGACCGAGCGAAGCCAAATCGTGGTCACCGAGCTCCCTTATCAGACGAATAAGGCTGGCCTGATGGAAACGATTGCTGAACTGGTCAAAGAAAAGAAAATCACCGGCATC
>JBARQF010000336.1:0-7421 GCA_049643605.1 Dehalococcoidales bacterium | reverse complement strand
GCGCTAAGCTCAGGCAGAAACTTGATATTCCCATTCTGGCCACGGAATACACCACCGGCGGCCTTTATGGACTCGCCCAGTTCATTACTCAGGGCGCCACCGATATGCTGCGCGGCGATGTCATGGTAAAAGGAGGCATAACCGCTCTGATTAAAATCTGCCATCTGGCAGAGGCCTTCCGTATGAAGTGTGAGATTCACCACGGCGGCAATTCGCTGAACAACGTGGCGAACCTTCACGTAACCATGGCCGTTGATAACTGCGAGTATTTTGAGGTGCTGCTGCCGGATGTTGCCCAGAAATACGGCCTCGTGAACGATATTGAAGTTGACCGCCAGGGTCTGGTCCACGCTCCGGAAAAACCGGGGCTCGGCTATGAGATAGACTGGGAGTTGGTGAAGAGTAAAAAGACCAGAGTACTGAAGTAGCCGACCGAGAACAACATTCTGAAGTCGGCCTATGATACAATAAAGAGACGCTTTTCAGGAGGTGTTTCGCGTGATAAAGCTTGTGCTCCTGCGACACGGCGAGAGCACCTGGAACAAAGAAAACCGGTTTACCGGCTGGACGGACGTTGACCTTTCCCCAAAGGGTGTCGAAGAAGCCAGGAAAGCCGGCCATGTCCTTAAGGAAAAGGGCTATATTTTCGATGTCGCCTATACCTCGGTGCTGAAACGGGCCATACGCACGCTGTGGATTGCCCTTGACGAGATGGACCTGATGTGGATACCGGTGTATCGCTCCTGGAGGCTAAACGAAAGGCATTACGGCGCGCTGCAGGGTCTGAACAAGGCGGAAACAGCGGCGAAATACGGCGAAGCACAGGTCCTGATATGGCGGAGAAGTTACGATATCAGGCCATCCAGCCTGGAGAAAACGGACGAACGCTATCCCGGAAACGACCCCGTTTATGCGGAGCTGGATAAGAAAGATATTCCCCTCACTGAGTGTTTGAAGGACACGGTCGAGCGTTTTCTCCCCTACTGGCATGAGGTGCTGGCGCCAGCTGTAAAGTCCGGAAAGAGAGTAATCATAGCAGCCCACGGCAATAGCCTGCGGGCACTGGTCAAATATCTAGACGATGTCAGCGACGATGATATCGTCAAACTGAATATCCCCACCGGTATTCCTCTCATCTATGAACTGGACGGAGAACTAAAACCCATTAAGAGCTACTACCTCGGTGACCCTGAGGAAGTGGCGAGGGCTATGGCAGCCGTGGCCAATCAGGGGAAGGCAAACAAATAAATGCCAAGCATCTGATTATTAATTTACAGATAATGACAAGGTAGCACCAAATGGTGCCACCTGAATCTAAATCCGATATGTAACCGTACTTCTATTTACTATGTGTATTTAAAATAAGGAGCAGATAATGACCAGGAAAGTAAGAATCGGCATTACACGGGATCTGTTTGATAAGGACGGAGTGTTCTTCACACCCGGACCGGGGCTCAAACTGCTGGATGAGATGCCCAATGTGGAGTGGAAGATGTTCCCCACCTTAGAGCCAGCCATCACCGCCGAACAGGTCAAGGACTTTGACATCGTCATTTCACTGCGCCCTAAATGGGCCAAGCAGGGCCTCGCGGATAGTGACCATTTCGTCGCGGTGCTGAGAAGTGGTGTGGGCTTTGATGACGTGAACGTGCCAGAAATGACGGAACTGGGCATCATCGTCTGCAATACGCCAATTTCGGTACGGCGTCCCATGGCGACGGCAATTATCTGCTACATTCTTATGCTCAGCCTCAAAATGATGGATAAAATAAAAGTGACGCGGGAAAACCGCTGGGCGGACAGGGCAGACCTGATGGGCCTTGGTCTGGTTGGAAAGACACTGGGTTCAGTGGGAGTGGGGGGGATCGGACACGAGATGTTCAAGCTGGCAAGGCAGTTCGATATGAAACAAATCGCTTACGACCCCTACCTCACGCAAGACAAAGTAAACGACATCGGCGTAAAGCTGGTTGACTTGGATACCGTACTGAAAGAATCAGACTTCCTGAGCCTCAGCTACCCTTTGAATGATAAGACATTCCACTTCATAGGAGAAAAAGAATTAAGAAAAATGAAAAAGACCGCCTGCCTCATTAACACATCGCGCGGTCCCTGCATAGACGAACTGGCGCTCATCAAGGCACTCCAGGAGGGGTGGATTAATGGTGCAGCGATTGACGTGTTTGAAAAAGAGCCGACCTATCCGGATAATCCTCTGCTCAAGATGGACAATGTTATCACCACGGGTCACTGCATTGGCTGGACAGACCAGGTATGGAGCGCTAAGTGGGATGAGAACATTGAGCAGATTTCACACATCATACGCGGTGAGATTCCCAATGCCCTGGTTAATAAAGAAGTGTGGGACTCACCGAAATGCCGGGCACGAATGACGCGGTTTTTGAAGGAGACGGGTCAGTAAGAAGGCAGTAGTACTAACAAGTACCACATATTCAGGTTACTTTCTCCACTTTGAGCAGGTTTGTAGACCCGGCTACGCCAAGGGGTATTCCTCCCGTGATGACAATCAAATCGCCGGGCCGGGCTATCTTCATTTCTCTGGCCAGCCGTACCCCGGTGGCAAAAAGCCCGTCTATGGATTTCTGCTCCGGTATTTGTATGGGGTGAACGCCCCAGCGCAGCAGCAGTCGCCGACACACATTGCCGTCAGGGGTAATGGCCAGGATGGGTACGCGAGGGCGATATTTAGAGACCCTTCCCGCGGTGCTGCCTGACCGGGTAAAGGCCACAATGGCTTTTGCTTCCAGGCTGTCGGCGGTGTGGCAGGCACTGTAGCTTATCAGTTCATCGGTCTTGTGTTCCAGATAGCGACCCCTTTCCGTCAGTATCTGGTCGTAGGGCAGTTTGTTTTCCGCCTCTCGAGCTATTTTGGCCATTATAGTTACGGCCGGCACCGGATATCGGCCGATGGAAGTCTCTGCGGAGAGCATGGTGGCGTCAGCGCCGTCGAATATGGCGTTGGCGATATCGGTCACTTCGGCTCGCGTGGGGCGGGCGGCATTTATCATTGACTCCAGCATCTGCGTGGCAATGATAACCGGCTTGCCGACGTGGTTACATTTCTGGACAATTTCCTTTTGTACTATAGGTACTCGCTCCAGCGGTATATCCACACCCAAGTCGCCGCGTGCCACCATGACGCCGTCGCCGATGGCCAGTATGCTGTCGAATTTACTGACGGCGTCTCCCCGCTCTATCTTGGTGATAAGCGGTATGTTGGCATTGCTCTTTCGCAATAAATCCCTGACCGCCTTAACGTCGTCGGCGCTGCTGACAAAGGAAAGAGCAATAAATTCTGGCTGCTTGCTGATAGCGAAGATGAGGTTTTCCTTTAATGAATCGGTGATGAACGGTCCCGAAATACGCATGCCCGGAACCACTACCCCTCTACCTTCGGTAAGCATGCCTCCAGCAATGACTCGACAATAGACTTCGGTGCCGTCTTTTTTCAGTACTCTGAGCTGCATGGCGCCGTCATCAAGGAGCACCAGGTCTCCCGCTTTCACATCGCGAGGGAGATTGGGTAGATTGACCGGTATGAGCCTGGCATTCCCTACCACCTGTCTGGTGGTCAATGTCACCTGCGACCGATTTTTCAGCAAGGCCTGGCCACCTCTCATTCTACCGGTTCGGTATTTAGGCCCCGGCAAGTCCATAAGAATGGCGACGTTTATGTCAAGTCGCTGGCTCACTCTCCTGATTGTCTGGATATATCGACTGTGCTCGCGGTGTGTACCGTGTGAAAGGTTCAGTCGTGCGATGTTCATGCCGGCGAGAATAAGACGCTCAATCGCCATCGCGGAACAAGTTGCCGGCCCGATGGTGCAGATTATTTTAGTGCGTCTTTTGGATAATAATTTTTGTTTCATTTAGTCTCCCTTTGATTTCCCTATTTCACGAAAGACATAGGCGGCGGCACCGATAACGCCTGAATTTCTACCCAGCTCAGCGCGGGCAAAGCGCACTGATTTGAAAGCCGGCTCGTATGCCCTCTCTCCAGCCACTTTGTATGCCGGCTCCAGCAGCCTGTCACCGATACTGGATAAACCGCCGCCGATAACGATAAGCTCGGGATTGAAAATATTTATGAGGTTGGCCAGGCCAACGCCGACGTAATAACTGGTCTGAGCGATGAGTTTTTCCGCCAGGGCGTCTCCCTGCCGGGCGGCGTTATGCACGGTTTCGGCACTCACTTTTTTGATGTCGCCATTGGAACATTCCAGAATCGACGTTTTGGCCCCGGCGGCGATTCGCTGGCGGGCTTCTCTGGCCAGTGCCGTGCCGGAAGCCAGCGTCTCCCAGCAGCCGGTGTTGCCGCAGTTGCATTTCGGGCCGTTGGTGTCAATGGTCATGTGCCCGATTTCGCCGGCGGTGCCCAGGGAACCGGCGTATATTTCGCCATCAATCACGATACCCCCGCCGATGCCGGTGCTGAGGGTGATATATATGAAATTGCGGGCCCCTTTTGCTGCCCCGAAGCATAATTCGCCGAGCGCTGCCGCATTGGCATCATTGATTAGCATGGTTTTCACGCCCGTTCTTTCCCTGATGATATCTCTCAATGGGACATCCTGCCATCCGGGTAAATGAGGCGAAGTAAAAACGATGCCTGTTTCCGGACTGGAAAGGCCGGGAGCACCGAGGCAAATGGCCTCGAGCTCCGCAGCGGTTATACCAGCCTGATTGAGAGCTCTCTGGGTGGACTTCAGGATAGCCCGGATAACCGCTTCGGGGCCTTCTGCTGGCGTGATACTGTGGTCGCGTGACAGTATATCACCTTTGCTATTGACCACTGCGGTCAGTATCTTGCTGCCGCCCAGGTCAACACTGAGCACCACTGGGTTGTTGCTCATTTCTGGCTGGTCCTCATCACTCAGGTACAAATTCCTGCAGCGATTCTTCAAACTGCAGTGAGTCAATCGGCTGTTTTACCAGTGGCATTTCCTTTAAGGCAGGCAGCTGCGTTTCGCAAGCTGGTCTTTCATTCTTACAGAGCAGCCCGATGGGGATATGTCTTGCCGAATTTAAGTTCTAATCATTACCGAGAAGCCTACCGGAACCAGATACTGCCATTGAGGGCCGATTATACCCAGCGGCCCCATAATCGACCCAGCGACAATAAACAGCAACGCTAGCCAGGCAGTAGCCTCTGCCGGCTTCCGTTTCCACCCGAAGCTACCCTGGATTACCGGTGAGAAAATAGCCAGGGCAACCCCTATAAGTGCCAGATTAAGCGTGTAAATAGCTGCCGCCATTAAAAGTAGTGCAAGGATAATAGAGGCTGATGCCAGAGGCCTGCTATTCGGGTTTAAGCGAGCAATTCTTTGTTTGAATCCTGTCTGCTGACTCGCCTTCTCTTTGACTTTTGCCGCGGTGACGATAAAATGAGCTCTCCGGGCCACAATGAAAGCCAGGATAGCGATAGTGGTATGCAGATAAAACGAAATATAGGCACAGGTTACCTGACTCAGATGTCGGAACAGCTTGATGGGGGTGCGGTACCGGCTAACCACCACCCGGGCTAAGGAACTCGTTGCTGCCAGCCAGCCGAAGACCACTAGCCCCCAGGCAGTGGTGGTCATAGCATTGACCGAAACAAAAGAAATAGCCAGCAAAAGCAATAGGTAAGGCAGAAACAGGGAAGTGGCCGTCCTCCTCAGAGTATGGGCGATAATGTCCCATTTTTCGGCGAAAGAAGCCGAGGCGGACTTAATAAAGGGCGCCGTGTGCTGCGCGAAGGTCTCAGTATCGGCCATAGTCATGCGGTAGGTGCGTTTTCGTAGTTGCCCCAAATTCTCGGGGACACCTTCACTACAGACAATGTCTTCGGCAAAAAACCCGGTGTATCCAGCATGGCGCATAGCAATGGTAAAAGCAACATCTTCGGCGACAACCTCAGGGAATCCCTCTGCCTTGATGTAGGCTTCAGTACGGACAAGCACCCCATGCCCCAGCATTAGTGGGAATCCATAGTGATTGCGGGGGACATTGTTATGCTCCCAGCGAATCAAAGTTTCGGCGAGAAAGTGTTCGGTAAAGGCGTTTCTGGTGCTGGAACCACTATCGTGGCTGGCCTGGACAAATCCAATCCGTTTATCCTGCTGGATATAAAAAGAGGTCTTCCTGAGAAAATCCTTAGCCAGTATCCCGTCAGCGTCACAAAGCGCAAAGAACTCATATCCCTTGGCCGGACCAGCTAAAGCCAAGTTAAGACTGCGTGCTTTGAATCCCTCCAGTTTTTCCCTCCGGAAAATAGTGGTCTTTTGGGGGAATTTTTTATGGAACTCTTCTACCTGGTCCCTTCCCCGTTGCCCCTGACTCACATCGATAAGAATTACATCAAAGTTGGGATAGTCTTGGTTGACGCAACTTAAGGCCGCCTCATAGCGGAAATCATCTACTGTGGTGTAAATGAGTGCGATACGGGGAAAGTTTTCTCGGCTCTCCTCCTCTCTCACCACTCCCGGCTTTATCTTATCTATCCATCGGAAGAATACCAGCCCATAGTGATACAGAGCATAGAACCAAAAGATGGCCAGACAGATTGCCGCCAGCACCACCAGAATCCAGAGACCAACAGATTGCGGTAAGCCGTAGGTCAAGGCGGCATTTATCGCCAGCAAGATAAGGGAAATGAACCAGACCACCAGGATTATCAGGTACATTGTGTTTCTCTTGGAAATCAGGTCAGGCGCCGAGCTTACTTTTTTACCCTGTTGAGCATTTTCCATGGATACCCTCCATAAAGGCTCTTTGATGGTGGATTATAACAGAGAGGCACCGCTTTAGCAAGGAAATCTTCATTATTCAACATAGGAAAATTGGAAAAGAACCTCCGGCTGATTGACACAGCCTCCCAGCAAAGTTATCCTAATTATAAAAGTGAGGTGGAATTAGAATGAATTATCTATTTTCCAATCTGGAGCCAGTGCAAAAAGTGGTGCTTACCTATCCCTTCGGTCTAATTTTCGATGTCGATGGAACCATAGCTGAAATCGCCCCCACCGCCGAGGCAGTGAAGGTTACTCTTGGGTGTAAAAAGCACCTCAGGTCTTTAGTCAAACGTCTGCCTCTGGTAGCTGCCATTTCAGGAAGGTTAACCAAGGTACTAAGACGCCTGGTTAGTGTAGATGGGGTGGTCTACAACGGCAATCATGGCCTGGAGCAATGGGTTAAAGGGAAAGTGGAAATTAGACCAGAAGCACAGGCCTATGTGGCGAAAGTGGCTGCTGTCATCAAGGAGCTGGGTCCGATTCTCCTTCCCCTGGGTGTTAGATTTGAAGATAAAGGTGCCGGGCTCGTTTTCCACTACCGGGCATTACCTAATCGGGAAAAAGTGAGGGAGGCCATCTTGAAGGAAATAAGCCGCTGCCCCACTGCGCAACCGTTTAATATTGACA
>JBARQF010000335.1:0-3685 GCA_049643605.1 Dehalococcoidales bacterium | reverse complement strand
ACCACCCCCTGGTACGAGCTCGGCTGGAAGTCGCTGGCCGTAAACCTGAGCGACATCGCCGCCATGGGCGGCGCGCCCGAATACGCGGTGATATCGCTGGCGGTGCCACAGGATACCGAGGTGGACGTCGTTAAATCAATGTACCAGGGTATGATTGACCTGGCGCAGCGCTTCGGGGTTGCCCTCATCGGCGGCGATACCTGCCGCGCGCCTCTGGTGTCAATCACCGTTACCGTGCTGGGCAGTGCCATAGACAAAGATGGCAAAGTGCTCACCCGCTCCGCAGCCCGACCCGGTGACAAAATCGCCGTTACCGGCGCGCTCGGCGGCGCTTCTGCCGGCATGGAGATGCTGGACAAAAAATTAAAGCTCGATGCTGAGTCGAGCAGTCAATTGCGCAAAGCATTCCTGCAACCTGAACCGAGGGTGGTGGAGGGGCAAAGCCTGGTGAGACTGGGCGTGAAAGCGGCCATCGATATCAGCGACGGGCTGATGTCCGACCTGAAACATGTCTGCGATTCCAGCGGGGTCGCTGCCAGAGTTGAAGCCGACCGGATACCGGTGGCGCCCGCGGTCAGCACTCATTTTGCAGAGCGCGCTCTTGAGCTGGCCCTGGGCGGCGGTGAGGACTACGAGCTGCTGTTCACCGCTAGCGACGAGGTAATCGACAAAGTGAAGGCGGAGCTTTCCTGTCCGGTAACGGTCATCGGCGAGATTCTGGCCGGGGAGCCGGGCAGTATAGTCATGGTTGACGCGCGCGGCGGGCCGGTCCGCCCGGGAAAGGGTGGCTGGGAGCATTTCAACGCGTAACAGGATATAAAGGTGAATGAAAAGATGACGGATAAAAAACAGGCGACTTCCGGGCTCAACGCGGGCCAGGGCATGTGCTTCGGCTGCGGAAAGAAGAATCCGTTCGGCATGTGTCTGAAATTCAGTCGGGACGGCAACGGTGTCAGAACGGAGTATACGCCCGGGGAGCGTTATCAGAGCTGGCCGGATATCATTCACGGCGGCATCGTCGTCACCCTGCTTGATGAGGCAATGGGACATGCCACCCTGATGCACGGCAACCTCGGTTTTCTCACCGCGTCAATACAGGTCAACCTCAGGCGGCCCGCCTATGTGAACGATGCGCTTGTTGCCCGTGCCGAAGTGACCAAAAATGGGAAGCGGACGCTGGAGACGGAGGGAACGCTGACGACAAGCGATGGCAAGACGGTGGCCGACGCCAGGGCGGTGCAGGTCATTCTCAAGGGCAATCAGCTTAAGGCGGTTATCTGGGACATGGACGGGGTGATTGCCGATACGGCACCATTTCATTTTCAGGCGTGGGACGAGGTCTTCCGCAGGAGAAAAATACCTTACTCCAGGGAGGTTTTCCAGCGCAACTTCGGGAAGCGGAATGACATCATTGTCCGCAGCATTGTCGGCGAAGGTTACCCGGAGAGTGAAATGGAAGCCATTCTGGTGGAGAAAGAAGGGATGTTCCGCGAGAAGGCGGCCGGGAATATAAAGCCGTTCCCGGGGGCGATAGAGTTGATTGACGAACTGCGGGAATACGGCGTCAGGGAAGCGCTGGCGACCTCCTCCCCTATTGAGAACGGGCAGTTTGTGACCCGCCAGCTGGGCATAGAGAACAGCTTTGACGCGGTGGTCTGGGGCAGGGAGGTTACGGAGGGGAAGCCGAGCCCGCAGATTTTTCTGCTCGCCGCCGAGCGACTGAACGTTGACCCGGGGAACTGCGTCGTTATCGAGGACGCCGTGGCCGGCGTTGCCGCCGCCAGGCGGGCCGGTATGAAATGCCTGGCGGTGGCTAACAGCCACCCGGAGGCAAAGCTGGACCAAGCCGACCTCGTGGTCGACAGCCTGGAACATGTCAGCGTGGCCGACCTGGCCTCGATTTTCAATTCACCGAAGAAAGGATGAGCACTCGAAATCATGGCGGCAATAGAAAGGTCTCTGGTACTGGTTAAACCCGATGCGGTGAGGGACGGGCACAGCGATGAAATTATCGGTCGCCTCGAGGGGCTGGGGCTGAAAAAGGTGGCGCTCAAGACGCTGCAAATGGACAGAGCGCTGGCAGAGAAACACTATGACATTCACCAGGAGAAGCCGTTTTTTGAGGAACTGGTGGAATATATGACATCGGCGCCGATAGTGGCGGCGGTCTTTGAAGGGGAGGGGGCGGTGGCCAGAATAAGGCAGGCAATGGGCGCCACCGACCCGGCCAAAGCCGAACCCGGAACGGTGCGCGCTGACTTTGGACGGGATGTAACGCGCAATGCGGTACATGGCTCAGATGCGGTGGAGACGGCGGAAAAAGAAATCGGGCTGTTTTTCACTGAAGAAGAAGTAATTTAGGGTAAGAACCGCCGGGCTGTTCTACTGAATCCGGAGCACCAGGTCAGCCTGTCCCCAGAGTCGGTCAAGCTGGTAAAATTCACGCTCTGCCGTGGAAAATATGTGCACGATTACGTCGCCGTAGTCGAGCAGCAGCCAGCCTGAGTCTACCGTGCCTTCGTGGTGGATGGGGAGAGCCCCTTCTTTTTTCAGGCTGCGTTCTACTTCTTCATAAATAGCCCTTATCTGCCGCTCGCTTTCTCCATTACAGATGACAAAGTAATCGGCAAAGCTGCATACCTTGCGGGTATCAAGCAGCACGATATCACTGGCCTGCAGGTCGCCGGCCGCGTCAACTGCTTTTCGGGCTATCTCAATTGCTTCCAGAACTCTGACCTCGCCAGTTTTGGTATTTAAAATTATAACACAGCTACAGCAATTATACAGGTGCATATTGACAAAGCCTTTTCGGTTGTGCTATGTTTAACATAACTAAAAAGCAATTGGTCGAGATGAATAACCAGAAGTTTAACGCCTATTATTATTATTACTTTTTCTGGCGCCTAAGCGCTGGGGAGGGTTTCGTATGAGCTAGATACAGTTAGAAACTGAAGAAGATTAGAAAAAACGGAAGAGCCCTCCCCAGAAGGGCTTTTTTTATTTGCCCATTACTGGCAAAATTAACCGGAAAGAGTCAGGAGAAAAAAATGATAATCATGAAATCAGAGGCTACCAAAGAAGAAGTCGCCAGCGTGGTAAAGGAAATTAAAAAATTTGGCCTTAAGGCTGACGTATCCCGGGGCGAGTACCGGACGGTAATCGGCCTTATCGGCGATGAGAGGAAGGCGGACTTTTCCCACTTTGCCACCCTTCCCGGGGTGAAGGAGGCTTTCATGGTGGAGTCTCCCTACAAGCTCATCAGCAAGGAATACGGTAAGCGTTTTGATGGGGAGGGAGAGCGGCGGCAGATACGAGCGGGCAACGTCAAGATTGGTGGGGATGAGCTGGTGATTATCGCCGGGCCATGCACCATTGAAAGCAAATCTCAGCTCTTTCGCATCGCCGAAGAGGTGAAGAAAGCCGGGGCCCATATACTGCGCGGCGGCATCTTCAAGCCCAGGAGTTCCGTCCATTCCTTTCAGGGGCTGGGGGCTAACGGTCGTGAGGGAGCAGAGGAAGCATTGCGCTGGCTGTATGAAGCCGGGCAGCGATTTGAAATGCCGGTAGTAACCGAGGTGAGAGGTGAGGCACAGGTTGACCTGGTGGCCGGCTATGCTGATATAATACAGGTCGGTGCCCGTAATATGTACAACCAGGACCTGCTCGCCAGTGTGGCCAGAGCCGG
>JBARQF010000334.1:0-1706 GCA_049643605.1 Dehalococcoidales bacterium | reverse complement strand
AAGCACGGCCTTCACCAAGTCAGTGCTCACCGTCGGGTCTGTGCAATGGGTCCTCCAGCTCGAACGTCATGCCATCCGAAGCAGCAATCACATCTACTCCCGTCTCCTCAGCCAGTTTGCTCGCCAGCACCCACGGTTTGGCCTTCAGCATCGTCATGCCAAAATGAGTCAATACCGCTTTTCTCGGCCTTATCTGAGGTAAGATGGATAAAACGGACACCAAAGTCAGGTAGAATAGACAGACGGAGGTGTCAGGTTGAAAGGGATTCCACAAGGAAGATACACGAAGGAATTTCGGCAGGAAGCGGTAAAACTGGTAATGGAGGAGGGGTTATCTTGGACTGAGGCTGCCCGGCGGCTGTCATTGCCAACATCGACATTGGCGAACTGGGTGAAGGCCTCAAAGGCTGGAAAGCTCGGAGATGTGGGCAAAAATTATCGGCCGTTGACCGAAGTCGAGATGGAACTGGCCCGGACTAAGAAGGAGCTGGCGGAAGTAAAGATGGAGCGCGACATCCTAAAAAAAGCGGCCGCGTACTTTGCCAGGGAGTCGCTGCCCGGTACGCGATGATGAAAGACCTGCGGCTCGATCATCCGATCCCGCTCCTGAGACGCGTGTTGAGTGTATCGGCCAGTGGCTACTATGCCTGGGTGGACCGGCCACTGTCCAACCGGGCGCGGGAGGAACTGCGCTTGGAGCTTGAGATTAAGGCAGCCGATCAGCGGACGAGGCAGACGTACGGTCCAGAGCGGTTACAACATGACCTGGCAGAGCATGGCATTCGGGTCGGCGTTTGCCGGATCAAGCGTATCCGGAAGAAGCTTGGCATACACTGCAAGCAGAAGCGGAAATTCAAAGCCACCACTGACTCAAAGCACAAGTTGCCGGTAGCGGAGAACCTGCTGGGACAGCAATTCAAGGTTGCTGGGCCGAACAAGGTATGGGTCAGTGACATTACGTACGTGGCGACCGATGAAGGGTGGCTATATCTGGCCGGGCACAAGGACCTGTTCACCAGCGAAATCGTGGGCTACGCGATGGGTGAGCGGTTGACCAGGAATCTGGTCAGCCAGTCTTTGCTTCGAGCCATGGTCGCCAAACGTCCGTCCAGCGGTCTGATTCATCACTCCGACCGGGGCAGTCAGTACTGCGCTCATGAATACCAGCGGATACTCGATCATTTCGACCTGAGGGTATCAATGAGCGGCAGGGGGAACTGCTTTGACAATGCGCCGATGGAAAGCTTCTGGGGCATACTGAAACAGGAGCTGGTACATCACCGCCGCTACACCACCAGGCAGGAAGCGATTCGAGAGATCACCGAGTACATCGAGGTTTTCTACAACCGGCAGCGCCGGCAGGCAAGACTCGGTTTCCTATCACCAGCAGTCTATGAACAGAGATTCTATGCAGGGCTGCTGGCAGCATGAAAGCTTTGGTGTCCACTATTGACATCCGACCTCACTATGTACTCACTTGATGCCGCTATTATATCACTTGAAGTCCAGCTTGGATGGAGGTTCAGGGCTGAAGTCCTGCAAGGTGCCAGCGACTCCAACCTAACAAGTGGTATCATAATTGGAGGCTGGTCAAGGAGATGATGATGAGGCCAGAAGACTTTGCTGTTAGATATAACTGGGCTGAAGGCTCTTTACCACCACCCTATCACTATGAGTACGAGATTCATGTAGGCCCGGGAGAGAAT
>JBARQF010000333.1:0-5470 GCA_049643605.1 Dehalococcoidales bacterium | reverse complement strand
GTGGCAGCCGGCTGGGTTTAAATGTTAAATACAGCGAGGAAAGCGAGAGATTGCTCGGTACGGGAGGAGCTCTGAAACAGGCACAGGATATGCTGGGAGGATACTTCCTGGTACTTAATGGTGACACCTTCCTGCCGATTGATTACCGCGAAGTGGAAAAAGAGTATTTGCGCCTTGGGCGGAAAGCCCTTATGGTAGTCTATAATAATGAAGTGAGCACCGGCGTTAAAAATAATATTGCTCTTGACAGCGACCAAATGGTGGTAAGATATGATAAGAAAAGCGATGCGCCGGATTTAAAACACGTGGAAGCGGGCGCCATAATTCTCCAGAAAGAAGTGCTGGATTCTGTCCTGGAGGGAGTTAAGATTTCCCTTGAAGACGGGATATATCATCGATTGATAGAGCAGGAAGAGATGGCTGCCCATATCACCGGGCAGCGGTTTTACGATATCGGCACGCCAGAGCAGCGACAGGTTTTCAAAGACTTTATAGAAAAAGGAACACGATGATTATCACTCGTACTCCATTCCGGATAAGCTTCGCTGGTGGCGGCACCGATTTGCGTGAATTTTACCAGAGCGAAGCCGGGGCGGTGGTGAGCACGGCGATAAATAAATACATGTATATTATCGTCAACAAACGCTTCACCGACGCCATAAGGGTCAGCTATTACGCTAAAACGGAGATAGTTGACCGTGTAGACGATGTGCACCATCCGCTGGTCAGGGAAGCCCTGAAACTGGTCGGGGTAAGCCGGGGCATAGAGATTACCTCGGTAGCTGACGTGCATGCCGGAGCCGGGCTTGGCTCTTCCGGAAGCTTTACCGTGGGTTTGTTGAACGCCCTCTATGCCTACAAGGGGATTCTGAAGTCGGCGGAAGAACTCGCCAGGGATGCATGCCATATTGAAATCGACGTTCTGGGCGAACCTGTCGGCAAACAGGACCAGTATATCGCCGCCTACGGTGGATTCCGTTATTTTCAGTTCAATCCCGACGAAAGCGTCACCGCCGAGCCGATTGTCTGGTCAGCGGAACATAAAGATGAGCTGGCTCAAAACCTGCTGCTTCTGTACACCGGCGATATTCATGAAGCCAGCAGCATTTTACAGGAACAGAAGGAAAAAACGAAGCAGCCCGACAAGCTGGTGAACTTGAGGAAAATGCGCGATATGGCCGTTAGCTTGAAAGACCAGCTAAATAATAATGCCACGGCGGATATCTTTGGCGACCTGCTGCATCACGGATGGCAGTTGAAGAAAGAGCTGGCCAGCGGCATAAGCAATGATAAGATTGATGAATGCTATGAGCGGGCATCGAGCGCCGGAGCGCTGGGCGGCAAAGTGCTCGGGGCCGGGGGAGGTGGTTTTCTGCTCCTGTACTGCCCGAAACCAAAGCAGTCGGCGGTCAGAAAGGCACTCAGCGACCTGTCGGTTCTGGAATTCTCCTTCGAACCGGAAGGAAGTAAAATAATCTATGTTGTTTAATCCTTAGAAAAGGAGAAATTCGCCAGTGGCTAACCGTGCAGTATTTCTTGACCGGGACGGGACGATAGCCATAGACGTACCGTATTGCCGCCGTCCCGAGGACTTCAAATTATTCCCCAACACCGCGAAAGCAATCAAACTGCTCAACGAGCATGGCTATAAGGTAATCGTGATTACCAATCAGTCCGGCGTTGCCCGCGGCTATTTCAATGAAGATACGCTCGACCGGATTCACCAGAAAATGCGGCGGGAATTAGCTGAAGAGGGCGCCTGTCTTGATGGCATCTACTACTGCCCCCACCATCCTGACGACAACTGCGAATGTCGCAAACCAAAGCCGAAAATGATTCTGCAGGCGGCGAGGGAACACGATATCGACCTCAAGCAGTCCTTCATGGTGGGAGACAAACCGATGGATATTCAGGCTGGTCGAAACGCCGGCTGCCGTACCGTGTTACTCCCGGCTAACACCACTGAGAGCGAGTCGGAGGCTTCACCTGATTACACCGCACCTGACCTTTATGCGGCGGCACTGTGGATTATCAATCAAAAATGAAAATACTGGTGGTGTCCGAACATTTTTACCCCTATGGCGGTGCCGAGTTATCGCTGTGGAAACTATGCGGCGCGCTCACCCGGAAAGGCCACCGGCTTCATGTTATTACTGCGCGCCGTGACGGCGAACCCGATTATGAGGAAAAAGAAGGAATCGAGATATTTCGGCCGTTTGCCACGGGAAACCTGGCACATCGATTTGCCTTCGCCTTAAGGCTGCAATCATATCTGAAAAAATGGTTGCGGGAAAGAGATGTTGACATAATATATAACCTCAGCTATGTTCCAACGGTGCCGGCAACCCGCATCGCCCGGAAATCTGGCATACCTTCGGTCACCTTGCTGGGCCATTTCTGCGGCCGGAAATGGTTCCA
Organism: Dehalococcoidales bacterium; assembly: GCA_049643605.1. Classification (GTDB taxonomy): domain Bacteria; phylum Chloroflexota; class Dehalococcoidia; order Dehalococcoidales; family RBG-16-60-22; genus E44-bin89. The sequence continues at coordinate 3,052 of JBARQF010000333.1, read as the reverse complement.
ACTGACCAACCCGTTTCTGGCCCTGTTCAATATGCTTTCGGAAATTCTGGTCATTCGCCTGGCGAGGCACCATGCCCTGGTGGTGCAGTGCCGGGATACGGCGGATAAGGTGTCCGCCCACACAAATGCGGACGTTGAGGTTATCTGCAATACGCTGCTCGACCCGGCGGCGATTAACCAGGCAAAGAAGGGAATGGGCAGCAAAAAGGTGCGTGAAGATTTTGGTGTTGGGGATGACGAGCTGTTTCTCCTGCATGTCGGCGCATTGATACGGACCAAAAATGTCTATAACTTAATCAGGGCGTTATCCGGCTGGCAGCAGAAGGTCAAACTGGTACTGGTTGGAGACGGTCCGGAGCGGACTCGAATCGAAACGCTGGTGCAACGCCTGAACCGGGCAGGAGATGTTTTGTTGCTGGGGGAAAAACCGCATGAAGAGACCTTGTCGATAATTAAATCGTGCGATGGGCTGCTCTTATCCTCAATATGCGAGCAGGTGCCCAATGTTGTGCTGGAAGCGCTGGCTCTGGGGCGTCCGGTTATCGCCACAAAAGTCGGTGGGGTTCCCGAAATAAAATCGGCCAATCTGCACCTGGTGGACACGTTGGAAGAAATGAGACAGGTTATTGATAATGGCATCGAAGCAACGGAAGAGGATAAAATTATGGCGGAGTACTCGCTGGACAAAGTGGCCGGGCAGTATGAAGGGTTGTTCTTGAGGCTGGCTGGTTCTAAAATGAAAGATAAGCAGGGGTAATATGACGATGAAAGAGAAATTGCTGAGCGGTGAAAAAACAATCGGCGTTTGGGGAATAGGCTATATCGGTTACTCGTCAATGGCTTACTTTGCCAGCAAGGGTGTGAAATGTCTGGGAATGGACATTGATGCCGGCAAAGTCGACCAGATAAACAATGGCATCCTGCCGATACAGAATATCGAGTACTGGCTTGGCTTTGACACCAGGCCGCTGGTCACCTCCGGGATGATAAAGGCTACCACCGATTGGCAACAGCTGGTCAGCGCTGACATCCCGGTACATCTGATATGTATTCCCACAGAGAAAGACGACGTGCCCTATGATGGCATTCTTATCGACGTGATTGAAAAGCTGTCCACTTTCGGCAAAGCGAACATGGAATCACCGCCGCTTATCATCGTTGAGTCAACACTGACGCCGAACACAACGGAGCGGACCATCATACCGGCGTTCGAGAAAAAGGGCATGAAAGCAGGCCGGGACATACTGGTTGGCGTGGCACCGCGCCGCGACTGGTTTATCAGCCCGGAGAAAAGCCTGAAGAACCTGCCGAGGGTCGTGGGAGGTACCACCCCCGAGACCACGGCGCTGATGCAGGAAGTTCTCGCCATAGTCTGCGATACTATACTGCTGGCCAAAGACCATCGACATGCGGAGCTGGTCAAGAGCATTGAGAATGCCTACCGGCATGTCGAAATCACGCTGGCCAATCAACTGTCGCTGGCCTATCCCGATATCGATATGCGGGAAGTGCTGACGCTGGTGGGTACCAAGTGGAACATCGGCACCTACCATCCCAGTTTCGGCACGGGAGGTTACTGTATCCCCCTATCAAGCCAGTACGTTCTCTCCGGCACCGATAATGCGGACCGGCTCAGTATCCTTAACTCGGCAATCGGCACCGACCGGAACCTGCCCGTCATGGTAGCGGAAAATGTGATTAAAAAAGGTGGCCGCAAAGTTGGCATCCTCGGGCTGGCTTATAAAGGCGACCTTAAGGTACATACCCTCAGCCCGACGCTGCGCATCGTGTCCCACCTCAGGCAAAAAGATGTTGAGGTTAAGGTACACGACCCATATTATACGGCAGAGGAGATAATGCAGATATGCGGCGCCGAGACGTTCCGCTTTCCTGACGAACTGGGCCAGTTTGATACCATATTGATTGTGGCCGACCACAGGGATTATCAGGCAATCCCGTATAATAAGGTTCTATCCAATCTTAAAAACTGCAAACTCATTCTGGACAACGTGGGGATATGGGGCGGCTTTGATTTCGCCCGGGCCGGGATTGAATACCATCTCGCCGGCACCGAGAACTGGCTTGGAGAGCAGGCATGAAAATCCTCATGCAGCAGTGGGCATATTTTCCCTGGATAGGTGGCGCCGAGATATTCACCCAGCATCTGGCCGAACATATGATATCCAGGGGCCATCAGGTTGATATCGTCACTGCACTGCTGAGCAAGCCGAGCATTGAATACGATAACTGGCAGCAAGAGACAGATGTTATCAATGGCGTGAACGTATACCGGGTCCGGGTACCGGGTGTCAAATATGCCGGTATTATCGCCGGGACATTGCGCCTGTATACCAGAAGCCTGAAATTGGACCAGCAAAATGATTATGACATTATCCACAGCCACATATTCCCGGCGATGGTCTGCGGCGCGTTGAGCAAGAGAAAGAAAAAGCTGCTCATAACCCTTCAGGGAGGAGACATCGGGGAGTACAAGGAGTCCGGCTGGTTTATCAGAACGGCGGAAACACCTTTTATCCGCTGGTCCTTGAAAAAGGCGGACCTGGTGCACTGTGTCAGTACCCATATCGCGAAAGCGGCTAAAAAATTGGGCGCCGGGGAAGTGAACATTGTGCCTAACGGCGTGGATACCGCGATATTTCGTCCCGGGGACAAATATCAGCTCAGGAAAAAGCTTGGCTATGGCCTCAAGGATAAAATTGTGGTCAGCACTTCAAGATTGACTCCGAAAAACGGCCTGGATTATCTGATAAAAGCGCTGGCGCCTTTGGGCAATGTCAAACTAATTATCATCGGCGAGGGTGAACAGAGGAAAAATCTTGAGTCCATGATTCAGGACTTGAAACTGAGCAACCGGGTTTTCCTGCCGGGCGCCTTGCCGCATCAGGAATTGCCGCAGTACCTGGCTATCGCTGACGCTTTTTGTCGCCCTTCGGTGAATGAAGGTTTTGGTATCTCTTTCATCGAGAGCATGGCCTGCCGTATCCCAACGATAGGCACCGCGGTTGGAGGTATCACCGATATTATTAACCAT
>JBARQF010000332.1:0-1994 GCA_049643605.1 Dehalococcoidales bacterium | reverse complement strand
AATTTATATTTCTCAATCCGAGCAGATATCTCCCATGCGTAAACCAATAGTTTTTATTAGCTATGCTTGGGCTAATGATGACGTTGTTCTCGCTGTCGAGGCTTGGCTTCGTTCAAAAGGCCTTGATGCAAAGATTGATAAACGGGATTTTTTCGCGGGTGCTCGCATTCGTGACGAGATAACTAGAGTAATGACAGGTTGTGACATTATACTTCTATTTTATTCCAAGCACTCCGAGGGCAAGCCTTGGCCACAATTTGAACGTGAATTGGCTGCGGACATAGAAATGTCAGCTAAGCAAAAAGGCACCACACCTCCACGCATTATCTACGTTGTAATTGATGAAGCGTCATTACCCAGTGTATCCGAAGCCAACAGATTAGCTGTTATGGCTAGTGGTAAACGGTTTGAATTTGTTTGTGAAGAAATTTACCATAACATCTTGCAACTACCCAGAGCACCTGATAATGTGGATTTGTCAAAATGGAGTGAATATATCTTTTGATATACACAACACAATGTTATTAATACATAGCAATCAATTAGTATATATAACGTCCCTTACGTATTAATATTAATAACTACTATTTGCTAACATTTTTGCTAACGAACTTTTCATTACGATAAAAGACCAGGTGGTACTGTGAAGTACCACCTAAAGCTAAACAATCTATATAGAGTTACCAGGCTTTAATGCATGAAGCTCTTAAAGTCCTCTACCTTTCATGACTGTTTGTAGCTATTCTTTTCAATGTCTGATATTCGCGCGTTCACGATATTTGTCACGGTGTCTCTTAGAGCCGCTAACTCATCGACGGTGAGATATTCTAGTTCATCCAGATTGTATTGCAAGGCATTAACGATTGCTCGGGATGGCCGACGTCTGGGGACCATGTAGTAGGCGTAGATAGAAGCGATTATCACACCAAAAAAAGCGATAGTTCCTACGATTGACCAAATTGCACCGATTAGCATACCCGGTGATGTTATCGGCCCCGGACTATTAGCGCCTTGTGTCTGCATGGCCGTAAAGGCCCACCACAAGGTGTGTCCGTACGAGTGGAACTGCTCATTTACCATTCTCTCAGCAAGGTAAATACCTAGCGACGAGACCAGCCAAAGCCCAGTAAGAACAAGGAGTAGGGGAACAATAGGTGTTTCGCTCATGATGTCCCAGAAAAATCTTAAAACTCCCGGTATGTTCGGAACGATGCGTAACCTTCGCCGCCGCCGCCTCTTGACATGAACCACCGTGTCGCCTGGCCGCATGTTACTTCTGGTTTCGTAAGATTTTGGGGTCTCTTTCATCTGTCACCTCCATATCGCGGGTTGAGGGGAAGGATTCCCGGATGTTAGATTTTACCTAGACCCTTTACTTTATTCAACTGCTCAGCTCAATAATTCGGTTGTTCACAATACAAAACGGAGTTGTTTTACATTTTTTCCAAGCCCAGGGCGGGGACCAATAATCTAGCTAGATCTTGAGATTTTACCGTAATTAGGTTATCGGCCAATGATTTAAGATTACCTGCGGTTTGATGCTGCTCTAGCCCGCTCCCACCACTCCTCACCTCCCCTAAACACGTCTGTGCCTTGCGTACGAACCCGCAGCTCCGCGCCATAATATTACGCGGGAGGTGAGCGCGATGACATAGAAAACTGTTGGCATTACTTGGAGTATGCTTTATTGGTCATACCGCAGTTGGTAAGAAAGGAGGTTAAGTCATGCAAGCATACTGCGTTAAGTGTCGAGCTAAGAAGGAGATGAAGGATGCTAAAAGCATAACCATGAAGAATGGTAAACCAGCAACTCAAGGTGTGTGCCCAACATGTGGCACCAAGATGTTCAGAATCGGGAAAGCATAAAGATACAGGTATTAGAAGCTAGGAAAGGCTGAGTGTTGGTCACGATACCCGGCCTTTTCATTGCCACAACACATTTCAAGCTTTCGGGTAATGATAGACACTCTGGACTTCTGGCTTATACCATATCT
>JBARQF010000331.1:0-2034 GCA_049643605.1 Dehalococcoidales bacterium | reverse complement strand
TGTCCGAATGAGGTTGACCTGGTGGGCATAATGGATGTCCTGCGTGAGACATCGCTGCGTGAGGGGCTGGTGAAAGAGCGCGCTGTGGCTGATTTTCACCGCATTTTTCTGGGAAACATAGAGCAGTGGGGAAGACAGCACGAACTGTCCTTGATTATAAAGCTCAAACTTAAGACGAGGGACCTGTTCAGTGACTTGCCTTTGGGGATTAAGATGCTGAGGAAGGGTAAATTGAAGTTGCTCCCGGAGCGCTTCAAGGAAATAAAAAACGTGAGAGACATTTTCCGGAGAGCGGAAAAATGAGTCAGCCGACGGCGACAGGTTTGAAGTATGCCTATTATCCCGGCTGTTCTCTGGAGGCTACGGCCAGGGAATATGGCCAGTCGGTGCGCGCGGTCTGCTCCCACCTCGGGATTGAACTGGCAGAACTTCCCGACTGGAGCTGCTGCGGGGCGTCCTCCGGACACAGTACCAGCCGGCAACTGGCCTGTACCCTTGCCGGAAGGAACCTGGCGCTGGCCGAGGAGATGGAGATGGACATCGCGGTTGCCTGCCCGGCCTGTTATATCAGGCTGAGAAATGCACATCATGAGATGCAGAACGACGACCGGTTAAGGGAGGAGCTCAGCAGCGTGATGTCCCTGTCCTATCAGGCCAAACACGGCGTCAGGCACCTGCTTGACATAATCGTCAATGAAATCGGCTTGGATAGCCTGAAAAGCAAAGTGGTGAAACCGCTGAAGGGTCTGAAACTGGCCGCATATTACGGCTGCTACCTGGTCAGGCCTCCGGAACTGGTTGCCTTTGACGACCCGGAAAACCCGCAATGCCTGGATGACCTGCTTGATACCCTGGGTGCCGAGGCCAGAGACTGGTCGGGCAAGGTGGACTGCTGCGGTGGTAGCCTGTCATTGAGCAAGAAGGAAATCGCCGGGCGACTGGTGAGCGAGCTTGCCGAGATGGCAGAGCGGGCTGGCGCGGAGGCGATGGTCACCGCCTGTCCACTGTGCCACGCCAATCTGGAAATGCGGCAGACTGGCGCGGATGGAAACAAGCTGCCCGTCTTCTATTTCACCGAGCTCATCGGGCTGGCTCTGGGAATAACGGAAGCCAGGTCCTGGCTGAGAAGGCATTTGGTTTCACCTTCTGGTCTGCTGACCTCTCTTGGATTATAATCGAACGGAGATTACTATGGCGGATAAAGAGCAAAAAAAGACCGGCAGCGAAAAAAATACGGAAACGGAGAAAGTGAAGCTCATTCCGGTTTATGTGATGGGCAAAAGGTACATGGTGCCGGAAACACTCACCATCATGAAGGCGCTTGAGTACGCCGGCTATCGGTTTATTCGCGGCTGCGGCTGCCGGGGCGGTATTTGTGGTGCCTGCGCCACGGTCTACCGCAAGCCGGGAGATTACCATATTCGCGTCGGGCTGGCCTGCCAGACGGTGGTGGAGCCGGATATGTACCTGACGCAGATACCGTTTTACCCGGCGAATCGAGCCGGCTATGACTTTGAGAAGCTTTCCGCCAGTCCCGAGGAAATATTCAAACTGTACCCCGAGGTGTTCCGCTGCATCGCCTGTAATAGCTGCACCAAGGCTTGCCCGATGGATGTCGAGGTGATGGACGTTATCTCGGCGGTGAAACAGGGCAATATCGAGAAGGCAGCCACCCTTTCCTTCAACTGCATCCAGTGCGGCCTCTGTGTCAGCCGCTGCATGGGGGAATTACCTCAATATCACATTATGCAGCTGGTGCGGAGAATCTACGGGAGTAAAATTGCACCGCGGGCCGAGCACCTGAATCAGGCGGTCGATGCGGCGAAAAGCGAAGAGTGCCGGCAGGCGCTGCAAGAGCTTATGAAGTCCGATGTCAAAAAGCAGAGAGAAATATACAAGGACCGGGAGATTGAGCCGGAAATGACTGATGAGGACTGGACGCCGGCCAGCCGTGATTACCTCTAGGAGGAGAGAATGCCATATATTGAAGAGCTAAAAAACCTCATCAAGGTGGTGGAGAAGACCAGGCCGGAG
>JBARQF010000330.1:0-1682 GCA_049643605.1 Dehalococcoidales bacterium | reverse complement strand
GCCGGTCATAGCATCGACCACCAGCAGTATTTCAGCCGGGTGCAGCGCCTTTTTCACCTCGGCCAGCTCCTTCATCATTTCCTCGTCGATGTGAAGTCGGCCGGCAGTATCAACGATTACCCAGGTCGCCGCCAGTGATTTCGCCTTAGCCAGGGCATGAGCACAGATATCCTTGCTGGACACATCTGTACTTTCACTGTATACCGGAATGTCCAGCTGGTTTCCCAGCGTTAGTAGTTGTTCGATAGCCGCCGGACGCCGGTTGTCCGCCGCCACCAGCAAAGGTTTCTGGCCGGAATGTTTCAGGTGCAGTGCCAGCTTGGCGGCGGTGGTGGTCTTGCCACTGCCCTGCAGCCCGACCAGCATCGCCACGTAAGGCGGCTGGCCGGATGTGTTTAATCGCCCCGGCTCGTTACCGAGGGTGGCCACAATCTCCTCATTGACGATTTTCACCACCTGCTGGCCGGGGGTCAGGCTCTGCATCACCTCCGCACCGATGGCGCGCTCCCGCACCCGGGCGACGAAGTCCTTGACCACCTTGAAATTGACGTCGGCTTCCAGCAGGGCCAAGCGCACCTGACGCAGGCCCTCGTCAATGTCCTTCTCCGTCAGCTTACCTTTATTGCCCAGGAGACGGAAAACCTTGCTTAACTTATCACTCAGGATTTCAAACATAATCAGGAGCTAACACAATCCTAATCTTGTTTGTATTCGATTTTTGCATCGGCTGAACTATCCACAACTTCACTACTTTCTCCTGCTGCACCTATCAACCCGCCTGCATCCACATCTTCTGGTTTCCCATGAATTGTAATTTTACCACTAGCATGACAATTGATTATTTTCCCATTATTACGACCTACCAAAAGTCCAATTGCAGGTTTAGGTTGAATTTTCTTCTTGGCCAAACTTTCCTTTATTTTCCTCTTAATAAAACTGTAAATGTAGCTTATTCCTACAAATAATGCGATTATGCTTCCAATACAAAATATAACTAGTAGAGGAATGGGTAGTTCCCTTATGAAGGAGTTGATTGCACTAATAATGACGCTCACTATACTTGAGCCCGCAAAGATTCCCCATAATTCCTTGGCATTAAGTATTGAGCCAGTAAGCCAAGCAAACCATGCCACGATTCTTTTAATTGTTTTCCCCATACCCCTATTTTAACACAACCCAAACCTGTGATAAGTATATAACTACTAAAATATAACCTGCCCTAGTATGCTAAAATAGTTACCGGATGAAACTATCTGGTGTTCTTATATGATTCCCCTTAATCTTAAACTGCGCAACTTCATGTGCTACCGCGAAAACGTGCCGCCGCTTTCTTTCGACGGTATCCACACCGCCTGCCTTTCCGGAGACAACGGCAACGGCAAATCGGCGCTCATTGACGCCATGACCTGGGCGCTCTGGGGAAAGGCACGGGCCAGGAGCGATGACGAACTGGTGCATACCGGACAAAAAGAGATGGAGGTGGAGTTCGATTTCGCCGTCGGGGAGCAGCCGTACCGCATCATCCGCAAGCGCGCCAAACCCAGGAAGACCAGCGGCGCCGGGCAGTCAGCACTGGAATTCCAGATTGCCGCCGACGGCGGCTTCAAATCCATAAGCGGCAACAGCATCGCTCAGACGCAGCAGAAAATCACCGGCACTTTGCACATGGACTATGACACCTT
>JBARQF010000329.1:0-3348 GCA_049643605.1 Dehalococcoidales bacterium | reverse complement strand
GAGATAACCGTGACCGGACAGGATGCCCATGCCGGCACCACGCCCATGCCCGCCCGCCACGACGCTATGGTGGCCTGTGCCCGAATGGTCGAGGCCGTACATGCCATCGCCCTGAACCATGCCCCGCTCGCCGTGGCAACGGTCGGCCACGTGGTGGTCAAACCGAACTCAAGAAACGTGGTTCCGGGGTCGGTCTTTTTCACCGTCGACCTCCGCCACCCGGATGAAGACGTGCTGCTCCAGATAGACCGGGAACTCAGGGAAATGGTGGATGCTACCGCCAGAGACTCGGGGGTGGAAGCGAAGCTGGTAAACAACTGGAACGTGGCTCCAATGGAGTTCGACCCGGAATGCATCAATCATGTGCGCAACGCTGCCGAAAAGCTGGGTTACAGCCACCGCGACATTATTTCCGGGGCCGGCCATGACGCCGTCTATATCGCCAGGGTGGCGCCAACAGGTATGGTCTTCGTACCCTGCGAAAACGGCATCAGCCACAATGAACTGGAGGACACGAAACCTGAATTTGTGGCGGCCGGCGCCAGCGTTCTTCTGCACGCCATCATAGCCTACGACGAAGCCAAGAACGAAGCAATACGCTGATTGACCGCTTCCGGCGCTTCCAGCATCGGGAAATGCCCCGCACCGCTGATGATGCCTGTCTGCGCTCCGGGCACATAGCCCTTGACCAGCTCCAGCCATGGCGTGGTGTCTCCCGGCTGGAGAGAAACGCGCTCCATACTCTCGTTCACGCTGGTGCTCTGGAGTAGCAATAGCGGCACCCTGATTTGGGCAAGAACCGACTCCATTTTTTCGGCATCCCAGCCGCAGAGACTGGCGAACAGTGAAATACCCACCCGTTCCGGCAGGGCCATCGCCCTCTTGAGTATGTAGGCTGGCAACGGACTACTGTCTCCCTTGAGAAACATGCTGGAGAAAGCGCGGCGTACCCAGGTAGTATAACCCGTAACCCGCATCATCTGCCGTGCTTTCTTCTCCACATCCGGTCGATTTCCCGTGGCCAGTCGACTTCCGTCAACAAATATTAAACCGGCCACCAGCTGCGGCGCGGTGTTATACGTCTGCAGCACCACCCGGCAGCCCATACTGTGCCCGATCAAAACAGCGGGCGGTATATCCAAGCTTTTTAACAAATGTCCGAGGTCGTCACTCAAGGTTTCTATGGTATAGTCGTCAGGGTCATTGCCTGACCTGCCATGCCCACGGAGATCGCAGGCCACCGTTAAATTGCTCTGGCAGAAATGCTCAACCTGATATCGCCAGTCGTCATGGCCGCAGGCAAAACCGTGCACGAACACCAGCGGTGGATTGCCGGCACCCGCGCACCTGTAAAAGAGTTTACTTCCGTTAATCGTCAGATATGACATATTCCGAGGATTGATGATTTAATAAATGTGGATATGGAAGGCGTCAACACATGGGAGCTTTGAGATGTCTTCCCGTCTTACTATTTGGCCCCACTGCTATCACTTAAAATGGTAGCCGCGATGTTTAAGAACTACAATCAGGTGATTTAGTACCTTTAGTACCTTCGCTTTCCCCTATCAAAGCCGCCGCCACCACCACCACCGCCGCCTCTCCTGCCACCGCCACCGGAGTACCCGCCGCCGCCACCTCTGTCATCAGTGCGAGGGCGAGCCGCATCAACGGTGAGCGTCCGGCTCTTCACAGTTTTGCCATTGAGAGCGGCGATTGCCGCCTGGCCCTCTGATACCGATGGCATCTCCACAAACGCAAACCCTCTGGGTCGACCGCTGTATCTGTCGGTTGGAATGCTTACCGATGCTACCTCTCCAAAAGAAGCAAATTCCTGTTGCAATTCTTCTTCAGTCATATCAAATGATAAGTTGCCAACGTAGATTTTCACCTTAACACCGCCTTATAGATTTCTCCCTGAATGCCTGCCACCAGAATATTACCTTTGATACCGCCGCCGCCTGGCGCTATTTTTTGCCTTTATGCGAGCAGCATCTCTCTCGGATATGAAATGGCGGTGAGCCTTTGCCTCCCGCAGGACGCCACTCATCTGCACCATCTTCTGAAAGCGCCGCAACAATGATTCCTGAGACTCACCTTCACGTATCGTGACTGTCAATGCCATAAAACACCACCACATTCTAGAGATACACACAAGCCGTTATTCCCGGCCCGTATATATCTATCGTTAAATATTATCTACTCGGTCTGTTTTTGCGATAGCAATCGCTACAGTACACTGGCCTATCACCGCGGGGTTCGAAAGGTACCTCGGTTTCCTTGCCACACTCAGCACACACCGCGGGGAACATCTGCCGCTGGGGCCGGTAGCTGCTATCTCCTCCGTAACGCTCCGCCTTCCTTGTCTGGCGACAAGAAGGGCAGCGCTTGGGCTCATTAGTGTAGCCTCTTGCTTGGAAATGCTCTTGTTCCTCAGCACTGAAGGTGAAGGTAGCCCCACAATCAGAACACTGGAGTGATTTTTCCTGAAAACTCATTGGATAACCTCCTCTCTTTAGATTTTAGTTAGCGTCCCGGTCATCCAATGCTTCAGCAAGCTGAGGTAACCTTAAAAGCTTGTAATAACCTAAACTTACGCCAAACAATTTAATCATACACTAAAAGGGCGTTCTTCACAAGAAGTAAAAGTTGGCCCTGGCAAAGCCAGGTGAAAACTGCCGTTCAGAACACTACCCGACAAACTCTGGTAAATAAGAACCGGAGCCGAGCCGGCGGAACAAAGAGCTATTAGTTTAGTTTTCAAACTTGCCACCTAACTCAACTCCCCTCGAAAAATTAGCACAATATTAACGGAAGGTAATGATTTTAGTAAATATCAAGGGTAAAACAAACGACTCCAGTTGAAGTATGAAGAGTATCCAGGCCAGAATTATCAAAGCAATTTCATAACTTATAAAATAGAACATCACCGCCAGAATCGCCAGAAAGCCAATAATTACCGACCAGGATAAGAATATACGGAGATTCTTCATTTTTCTCTCGGATATACTTAGCTCCCTGACAAATCTCTCACCTTCACTTATTATCTTAAGGAGAAATATAGCGGTGAACCCCACCAGAGCCGTCGAAGCAACAAGCAATGACCGCAAGAGGTTGATTTTATACTCTATACCTGCCGGCCAGCAAATGTACACGGCAATCAGGCCCCAGGCGCCTATAGCAATGATGACAAGGAAGGCTCTTGCCAGTATTTCAAATGTCTTTTTCACTCTTACCTCCGCTTTGGTTCCTCATTATGACCAGATATTTGACGAGGTTAACGAAAGACGATGATTCTGGCGAATATCAATGGGAAAACCAGTAGCCCCAGTTGCAATATAAATAATATCC
>JBARQF010000328.1:0-2736 GCA_049643605.1 Dehalococcoidales bacterium | reverse complement strand
CAGAAGGCATGATGGCATCTCTCAAGGCAATTATCAATCCCGGGGATGAGATAATAATTTTCGAGCCGTTCTATGAAAATTACGGCCCGGATTGTCTTCTTTCGGGAGCAAAGCCGCGATACATTCGATTGAGCCCGCCTGATTGGTCCTTTGATTTCAACGAGCTTGAAAGCATCTTTAATGCTAAAACCAAGGCAATCGTCATTAATACCCCCAATAACCCCACCGGGAAAGTATTCAGCGAAAAGGAACTCCATTTCATCGCCGGGCTTTGCATTAAAAATGACGCCATCGCGGTTACTGATGAGATATATGAACATATTCTGTATGATGGCCACCGGCACCTGTCGATTGCCTCCTTTCCTGAGATGGAAGAGCGGTCTATTACCATAAATTCAATCTCGAAAACATATTCTCTGACCGGCTGGCGGGTGGGCTGGGTCATTGCCAGCGACCGAATAACCAGAGAAATAAGAAAGGTCCACGATTTCTTAACTGTAGGTGCGGCGGCACCTTTGCAGGTGGGCGCCGCTTTTGCCCTGTCACTGGGTGAAGACTACTATCAATGGCTGATGGAATTCTATCAGAATGCCCGGGATACATTGTGTGACTCTCTCCAGGAAACCGATTTACAGCCTTATAAGCCCGCCGGGGCTTACTATATAATGTGCGAATGTGCCGACCTCATACGGCAACATCAATTGCAGAACTCTCTGGAGCTTGCTTTCTTCCTGGTAAAGAGTATTGGAATCGCCACCGTGCCGGGAAGCTCGTTTTATTCCGACCCCAGCTACGGACAGTTTATAATTCGATTCTGTTTTTGTAAGAACCCCGAGACACTGAAAAAAGCGCGGGCTTATCTTTCGAAAATCTCAAAAAGCAACGCGTGACCGCGGAATATAGATTTAGATTTCTATCCAGAGACATTTGCCATCATCATGCCAGTTACGGTATTCCCCGCCAGCGATTATTTCCTTTTATCATAATATCCTCGATGAGTTCCGATACTTCTTCTATAAGTGCGGCATTAGCCTGTGTCCATTTGGTCTATAGCGAGCGGGTATTTTATAGTATACTTATAATTTGCCGGGGCAAGGAGGAGAAGACAATGGGTAGTCACCCTGAACTTTATGAACCAGCCATAGAGACCATGAGCCGGGAGGAGATTCAAGGTTTACAAGAGAAACGTCTCAGGTGGCAGCTGAAAAGATGCTATGAAAATTCAGCATTTTATCAGGAGAAATTCAATAAAGCTGGTGTGAGGCCAGAGGATGTCAGGTCTATTTCAGATATAACGAAATTCCCGGTAGTCACCAAACAGGAGCTTAGAGAGGAGCAGGAAAAATATCCTCCTTATGGCAGGCATACTGTTTCCCCGCCTGAAGATTGGAGAGAAATACATCCGACCACAGGGACTACGGGAGCCCAGGTTTACAACATATGGGCGGAGCAGGACGTTAACAACATAACGCACTGGACGGCAAGAACCCTCTGGAATTTTGGCGTACGACCCGGCGACATCATACAAAACGCCTTCAGCTATGGCCTGTGGGTTGCTGGAATGTCCAGCCACTACGCCGCCCGTGAACTTGGCTGCCTGGTCGTCCCCACTGGTGCCACCCCGGCAGACAGGCAAATAGAATATCTTATTAGCACCCACGCAACTGTTCTTCTGGCTACACCTTCTCTCGCGCTTTACCTAGGGGAAAGGCTTGCGGAAAGGCGAGTCTCACCCGAAAGCCTCGCTTTGCGGATAGGCTGTTTTGGTGGTGAGCCTGGAGCTTCTGTAGCTTCTACCAGGAAGAAGATTGAGAGTAGCCTGGGTATCGAAGCTTTTGACTACTATGGACTGGCTGAAATTGGACCAACTTGTGCTTCGGAATGCCCGGAGAAAGCCGGGATTCACTGGGTTGAGGACCATGTTCTGGTTGAACTGGTAAATCCCCGAACGATGGAGTGGTGTAAGCCAGATGAAGCGGGAGTCCTGGTGATGACCCACCTGACAAAGGAAGCCACGCCAATGATTAGATACTGGACTAATGACGTTGCCAAACTTGATTTGGAGAAGTGCGCTTGTGGTCGAACCCATGCAAGGTCGCCGGGAGGGATTCTGGGGAGAGCGGACGACATGGTCGTTTATCGGGGTGCCAAGTTCTATCCGACCCAGGTAGAAAAGGTATTAAGAGGTTTTAAGGAACTCTCTGACGAGTATCGCATAGAGCTCAGCACTGATGAAAAAAGAAGCTCCACTATCTGTACTGTCGTTGCCGAATGCTTAGGTGGAGATGTAGACCAGGACCAGCTCAAAGAAAGGGTGAGGGCGGCTTTACGACAGGAGCTTCAGGTCGCACCCGCCATCAGGTTTCTTGAATTCGGTACCTTGGAGAGAACGACTTTTAAGGCGAAAAGGATAGAGGACAGGAGAAAGAATAATTAGGTGTCTGGTTATAACGAAACGGTTTAGACCAGAGGCCCGATGCTATAAAAGTCCCATACTTCCTGGAAGGGGCTGGCAATACTTTCCAGCTTTGTCATTTTTCCGGAGGCAACGGCTATGATTTCATCTATGAAGCGCTTCCCCGCCTCGGCAACAGTCTCACGTCCTTCAACGACGCCACCGACGTAGACATCAAAATAGTCTGCCTCCGGAAGGCTTTGCGGGTTGCTCAGGGTCTTGACGATGGGTAGCACCGGTAGCCCCCCACCCGCCGTATTGATTGTTGAAGTCCGCAACCG
>JBARQF010000327.1:0-1545 GCA_049643605.1 Dehalococcoidales bacterium | reverse complement strand
ATCAAGGCCTTTTGAACGAAGCCAAGCCTCGACAGCGAGAACAACGTCATCATTAGCCCAAGCATAGCTAATAAAAACTATTGGTTTACGCATGGGAGATATCTGCTCGGATTGAGAAATATAAATTGCACCAGCTTTGATAAGGTCAATAACAGATTTGGTATTGGCATCTATAACGGCATCTTTAAATAATGCTGTTTTAGAACCATCACTAATATGAGAACTGTAAGGCATTTTACAGCCGCATAAGTTTGCGTTAGATAAACTAAATGGTGGCCTACCATAGGGAATGAAGTCGAAACCTGATAAATCAGGGGCCCATTCTGGATTACGTTTGCGATAATTATTCCACTCAGAAGAACGACCATTCTTCATAAGAAGGAACATTTCTCTAGTCAGGCTGAGGTTGAGCACACTTAGCAAGCTGTTTTAGGCCATCATGTGCATTCTGCCTCAAGACTTTCAGTGAGTTTTCGAGCGGAACAGCGCCACCTTCACTAATTGATAACATCACTTGGTTCACAATCTCTCTCGCCACCGGCATAGCCTGCTTGAGGACCTTCCGTCCCTTGGCCGTCAGCGATACACTGACGAACCTCTTGTCTCTGTTATTGCGTTCAACTCTGACGAGTCCATCTCGTTTCATGCGGTCGATTAGTGTCGTGATATCGTGCCGCTCCCTGAATGTCCACTCTGCAATCTCAGAAGGAGTCATGGCCCCACCATTGGCAGCCAAGACTCGTAGCACTATGACCTTGATTACCGAGAGCCTCTCTTTTCTGTAGAAATGAGCGTCCGCATACTTCAGTACCGTATGCGCCGCTTGCACAAACAATATAAAGGTTCTCAAAATCGTGTCTTCATGGTCTACATCTTTCAACCCGTGCACCCTGTTAGCCATTGCTTGTTTTATCACCTTTCGTCAAGTCTCAAAAAATAGAATATAGCATCCTCTGGCTCGCTGTCAAAGCGATTGAATGGCACTTCTATGTCTCATCACGCGTGAGTATTTATACCTATTTATTCTGAAAGGGGTTGACAATTCATATATGAAATATTACAATTCTCCTTGCTTAAGTATTATTCATATGTGAATTACTTAACTTCAGCCGGTAACCTGGAAAAAACTGGCCAGTAGGATCTTAGTCCGAAAGGGCATCCTGCCCGCTTGGTCTAGTGCTATTGACATTGTGATTAGCAAAAGGTTAATACCTTAGATAAGGTAAAAGGTTAGATTTTGTTTAGCAAATACGGTTGCTGACACTCTTTTACATCTATTTGGGAAGTCATGTAAATGCGTCGAGTTTTTTTCTGGTTTTTATTAATACTAGTGCTTGGATGTGTAGGACTAGGAGCAGGTACGTGTACCTGGTGGTTATGCCTTGTTGGGTTCGGTTTGGTATATGTTCTCCTGATGCTTTTTAAAAAGCGGTAGAACTCAACTATAGTCTCGACACATACAAACAATCGTATAGAACAAAAGTTGGGTCAAGGAAGACGGGACAGATGAAAGAAGGATACTGAAATCGCTGAATGAAAATACGG
>JBARQF010000326.1:0-3835 GCA_049643605.1 Dehalococcoidales bacterium | reverse complement strand
TTGATGCCGAGCTGCTGGGCCTGCTCCTCATCAAGCTGCATCAAATTCAACGAGCGAGCGTAAAGCAAAAGGACAACCAGGCCCACCAGCATATAGGGCAACACCATTATCGCCTCTGACCACTGGCTCAGGGAGAAGCTGCCCATTAGCCAGAACATGATACTGTGCAACTTGTCACCGCTGGAAATGATGAGGTAGGAGACGATTGAGGATAACAGCGCCCCCAGTGCCACCCCGGCCAGTATGAGCGTCGTTACGGGCAGCGTCTTGCCGACACGGGCCAGCAGGTAGACAACGGTGGTGCTGATGAGCGCGCCGGTGAAGGCGAGCAGAGGGATTATGCCGAACCCCAGAGCGTGCCAGCCAGAAGGCAGCAGAAAGCCGATTACCGCGCCCAGCGCGGCTCCCTGCGCTACCCCGATTAGATACGGGTCCGCGAGTGGGTTTCGAAAGAGTCCCTGATAGGTGGCGCCGGCCGCCGCCAGTGCGGCACCCACCAGTCCCGCCAGAATGACTCTGGGCAACCGGATATCGATGACAATCGTCTCCAATGTGCTCGCCCATTCGGGCGCTATCTCGACCAGCGGCAGTTTGGAAAGCAGAATGGTGCCGGTAGTTAAGAACGGTATCTTGACGCTCCCAACCGTGGTCGCAAAAGCAGCGACCACTACCAGCAGGATAATCAGGCCAGCAATGCCATACATCCGGCCGCGCCAGTGAAGCAAATGGACGGGCGGAGAATCGTTCGTTATCTTCTTAGCCATTACTGGCCTTACCATGTTTAAGTATTGCTTCTTTAGTGGCTAAAGTTACCGCTCGAGCCATGAGCTCCCCCATTTTACAGTGCCCGCCGCTGTAGCTAACTCTGGGCCCGTCACCGGAAACGATTATCACATTGTCTGTGCCCGTACCCGTGGCCTGAACGTCTGGGGTATAGGAACTCTTTATACCCATATCCTGGAGGGCTATGGTCTTGGCCTCGGTTACGGTGATGATGGCACGAACCATGGCACTTTCAGATAAGCAGGCATTAGTCATAAGTATTATATTAATGGTACCTATCTGCTCGAATCTCCCCTCTATTTCAATACCGCCGGCCTTATCAACCCCTATCCTCATCGCATTGGACTCAACACCTGCGGTGACAAAGGCAGATACGTTTAATTCCCCATATTCTTCGACCTTGAAAACGCCATGGTCCATATCAACGCCGGTTGAGAGGATAGCCACCTCGTCTCGCGATAATTTCAGATCAACCATAATTTGCGCCAGATAAGCTTCCCAGTCCTGGTGAATGAAATCCCAGAGCGGCGGCGGGTTGAAGTTGTTGCCCACCGCCCTTACCTCTTTAAATCCTTCCCTGGAACTCAGAACTTTATGGGGATGGGTAAAAGAGATAACCAAAGTCTTTACCGGGACATCCCTGAAATTATGCCTCACGATTTCGGCCACTGCCCCTTCAAACTGCCAAGAAAGCCGTTTTTTCAACATAATTTACCTCTCTCACCTATCTTTTGGGCTGGTATGGGCAGTGGGGGTCGGCGGCAAACATGTCACCGGTGTGAATATAGGCGCTTGCCCGGCAGCCGCCACAGATAGCATTGAATTCACAGATACCACATTTACCTTTGAGGTTTCTCCGGTCAGCCAGTCTTTTAACCAGTTCTGAATTCCGGATTCGGGACATCATCTCCGTAAAAGAATCCTCCCTCACATCACCCGCCACCAAGCCCAGAGGCCCGCACCCGTAAGCTTTGCCATCATCCTGTATCTCCAGCCACTCATTCCCTCCAAGGTTAGTGCAAACACTGCACCTGCTTTTAAGGTCCAGCGAAGGCTCTCTGGTCTTCAAGATGCGATTGTAAAATATATCATAAGGCATAAGCGCCATTCTGCCCTTTAACTGCCGGCTCAAGTCATAAATCTCGTTGAGCGCTCTCTCGTGTTCCTCGGGCGATGGCTCGAGGGGTATCAGTTTGGCTCGCTGTTCGTCGACACATATCGGCTGTGGAATCAGACAGGCCAGGGTGAAGCCATTCGAGCCAATTTCCAAAGCCAGATTTACCAGGTCCTTAATCTCACGGACCACATATTTAGTGCTGACAACACTCAAGGAAGCCAAAATTTCCTGCTCGGCACAGGCTGTAGCTGCGCCGATGCTACGCTCGTGAGCTCCTTTACCACGGAGCATGTCATCGGTCGGCGGTAAGCCGGCAATACTTATAATCACCTTGCAGTTCGATGAAGCTAGTTTTCGAGCAATTTCTTTGTTATCATTTATCGCCCAGCCATTTGTTTTCATATAGGTCCTGAGTCCCAGCGTGGCCGCATAGTCAAGCAACTGAAGAATATCACTCCTGACCAGTGGCTCACCGCCAGTAATAAATATATTTTCCACGCCGAAATCAGCCGCCATGTCAAGTAACCTTCTGGCTTCGCTAGTAGTAAGCTCCTCAGGTGAGGCTTTCCCATCACCCAGAGAATAAGCGTAGTTACCATCTCGCGCTCTGGTACACATCCAGACCAGATATTTTAGACCTTCCATAACTTTACCCCCTTATTCTCTAATGTCATCGGATATGGTAAATCTACGGGAATAGCTCCGGATGGATAAACTTAGCAAATGATTCCAGACCCTCAATTATGCGAGGCCCGGGACGGCTGACCAGGTCCGAGTCTATTTTATAGACCCGGTTGTTCCGGCGAGCGTCGATATCTTTCAACCTCTCCTCACTTAATGCGTACTGATAGTTCAGGTCCTCGCCTGACCCATGGCCCACGTCAGCAACAATCACCTGCGGGTTCATACTGATTACTGCCTCCAGACTCATATAAGGGTAATCGGGTAAATCTCCGGCGATGTTATTGCCACCTGCTTTTACTATCAGGTCATTAATGCGGGTACCGGCGCCAACTGTGGTTATAGGGTCATACCACAGCACGTAGAATACTCTTGGCTTTTGTTCCTCAGCCAGCGCCGCCGTTTTATCCGTTATCGCCTTAACCCGGCCCTCCATTTCCGCGGTTATATGAGACGCCGCCTCTCCTTTTCCCATAACCCTTCCCATCAAATTTATTGCTTCCACTATCTCTTCAACGTTTGTCGGGTCCAGAGTAATTACGGTTAAACCAAGCCCTTCCAGTCGCGGTGTTATTTCATCCTTGTGAATGTTAGTCGCGAATATCAGGTCTGGCTCAGTATCCACCACTTTCTCGATATCAACCGTGGAATACCCTCCCATCTTCGGTTTCTGTCTGGCTGCCTCAGGGTAATCACAGTATTCAGTGACGCCCACCAATCTGTCTTCCAGCCCGAGGGCGTACAGGATTTCAGTATTGCTCGGCGCCAGTGATATTATCTTTTCCGGCAATTTCTCTATCCTGACTGCCCTGCCCGCCTGGTCGACTATTTCCAGAGGAAACGCATCTCCTCCAGCAGGAGGCGCCGCCGGTTCTTCGCCGGTAATTTGAGCACAGGCCGCCGTCAGACACGTTATTGTGACCAGAGCTGTACAGAGCATCGCCATCTTTAGCCACTTTATCTTCATCTCGTGCTCCCCTTATCCGCATTTAAAAAACAAAAACCCTCGCTCCAGCGAGGGGAATTAAAAATTCCTACCCCTCCTCGCGGAGTAATGTAGGATAACAAGGGCTAGCGTTCTGACTTATGATGGCTCAACCATCACTCACAGCGGCGCGGCCGCGTCGGTTTTGCACCGACTTGCCTTCCAATTAAGCCCTGACTCGCGACAGGGCACCCCTGCCTAATCTTTTACTATATTATAATATAACTTACTATATTTTTCGCGAAAAATCCACCGTTTCAATATTTTCC
>JBARQF010000325.1:0-10030 GCA_049643605.1 Dehalococcoidales bacterium | reverse complement strand
GGCAACTGAAGAAGAACTGAGGGCCAGTAATGAGGAATTACGGGCGGCCAATGAGGAGCTTCAGGCAACACTCGACGAGCTGACGAGAGCTAAAGCCTATAATGAGGGCCTGATTGAAAGCATGATTGACGGCTTTGGTGTGCTTGATCTCGAGGGGAAGGTAGTTGATGTTAATGGGCCTCTTCTACAAATGACGGGCTTAAGGAGAGAGGCGATTTTGGGATTGCCGATGAAACAAGTACTTGACTCGGTGGCTGAACCGGCGGAGGCTGAAAAGGTCTCTGCTGCTATTGGGCAGCTTATGGCTGGCGCTCCGGCGGGATTCATAGAGATGGTTATCACCCATAAAGACGGCACCCGGGTCACGATATCTATTGGTCCCAGTGTGGTAAGGGATGCTCAGGGTAAGCCGGTGATGTTATTTGCCGTGATGAGAGACATCACCGAGCGCAAGCGGATGGAGCAGGAGATACAGGATAAGAATGAACAATTGAATGCGCAGAACGAGGAGCTTCAGGCAACTGAAGAAGAACTGAGGGCCAGTAACGAAGAGCTGACGACGGCCAACGAGGAGTTGAAGGAGACACAGGACCGGCTGATCCGTTCGGAGCGACTGGCCGCGATAGGTCAGCTGGCGGGAGGCGTGGGTCACGAGCTCAGAAATCCGCTTGGTGCCATTAAAAACGCCGTTTACTATATCAGGGGTAAGCTGGCTAAAAGTGAGATGGCAGGGAAGGAACCGCGGATTCTGGAATTCCTTGACATCATGGATGATGAAATCGACGGTTCCAACAGGATAATCAATGACCTGCTCGGGTTTTCCCGCGTTGGCAAACCGGCAGTTGCGCCCACGCCGGTGAGGAAAATAATTGCTGATGCCATGACACGGGTGCCTGTACCGGAGAATGTTGAGCTGAACGAGAATTTTGGCCCTGACTCGGTAGAGATTGCTGTGGACTCGGAGCAGATTCAACAGGTGCTGGTTAACGTGATTAACAATGCGGTGCAGGCAATGCCGGAAGGTGGCAGATTGACCATAAGCACCAGAGAAACAAATGGTTTCCTGGAGCTGGATGTAATCGATACCGGAAGCGGTATAGCTGACGAAGCCATAGGTAAGATTTTTGAACCCCTGTTTACCACCAAGGCAAAGGGTATCGGCCTGGGGTTAGCCGTCAGCAAGTCGATAATCGACCGTCATGGCGGGCGAATTGAAGCCGAAAGCGTGGCCGGCAGGGGGACCACGTTTACCATCAGATTACCGCTGGAGACACCGGTTCAGGAGGCAAGTATTGAAAAACAGTAACGGACAAACCGATATCCTGGTCGTTGATGACCTGCGCAGCATGCGACTGACACTTGGTGGCATACTGGAGGACAAAGGGTATGATGTCATGACCGTGGGAGATGGCTACCAGGCCATAGAGGCGGCAAGTAAAAAGCACTTTGACGCTATTTTTATCGATATCAAGATGCCGGGGATAAATGGCGTGCAGACTTTCAGGGAAATCAAAAAGATAGACCCTGATGCCACCGTGGTGATGATGACCGCTTACTCCGTGGAGGAGCTGGTCAAGGAAGCGATGGAAGAGGGTGCCTACGCCATTATTTACAAGCCGTTCGATATCAATATGGTCATTGCCATTATCGAGGACTTGCTGACCGAGAAAACCCTGGTGCTCGTGGTCGATGACCATTTCGCCGACCGCGAGACGTTAAAGGTAATTCTTGAGGAAAGAGGGTATCTGGTGGCCACGGCTGCTGATGGCGCCGAAGCTATTGAGATGGTTAGGAGCCAGCATTACGACATCGTTTTTCTGGATGTCAGGCTGCCCGATATGACCGGTTTCGAGACCTTTGAACGAATGAAAAAAATAAACCCGCAGGCAACGGTGATAATGATGACCGGCTACGCGGAAGAGGACCTGATTCAGAGCGCCGTTGAAACTGGCGTCTACACCTGTCTCTACAAACCCTTCAATGTGGAAAAAGTAATTAACCTGGTTGAGGCGGTTTCCAGGGAGAAATAAAAATGACATCTTTACCGGCCAACATACTGGTTGTGGAGGATAAGGCAGGGGAAAGAATAACGCTGTGCGGCATACTGGAGGAAGTCGGCTACAGAGTTATCGGCCTGGAAAAAGGGGCTGATGCACTCAGGGTGATGAAAAAAGACCCTTTCGAAGTTGTTATTGTAGATATAAAGTTACCTGACGTCAGCGGTCTGGAGATACTGGAAACGGCCAGAGAAATAAATCCGGAGGCGGCGGTAATTATCACCACGGGATATGCCAGTGTTGAGACCGCTGTGGACGCGGTAAACCAGGGGGCTTACGCCTATTTTGTTAAACCGGTCAGCCCGGATGAGATCAAGAATACCATTGCCAATGCGCTCAAGCAGCAGCGGCTCTTGCTGGAGAACGAAAAGCTGGTGGAAAGGCTGCAGAACTCCAGCAAGCTGCTTCATAAAACCAATGAGCAGTTACAGGCTGATATTGCCGAGCGCAAAAGAATTGAGGAGGCGATACGACTATCAGCACATCAGTGGCGGACCACGTTTGACGGCATCGGTGATGCGGTCTGTCTTCTGGATGGTGAGAACAAGATTGTACGCTGTAACAAAGCAATGACCGAACTTGTAGGCAGACCGTACAGCGACATTAACGGTAGAAACTGTTGCGAGATGTTACACGGCCAGGCAGGACCGGTTCAGAAGTGCCCTCTGGCGCGCATGAAAAAATCACGTCGTCGGGAAACGGAAGTGATGTCTCAGGGTGATAAGTGGCTCGAAATCGCCGTGGACCCGCTTGTGGACGAAGTAGGCAATGTCGTCGGCGCCGTTCATATCATTTCCGATATTACCGAGCGCCGGCGGTGGGAAGAAATATTGCGGCAGTCCGAAGAGTTCAGCTCTACATTGCTGAAAAACGCTCCCTATCCGCTGCTCGTGCTCAATGTCGATACATCAATCAAGTATGTTAATCCAGCGCTGGAGCAGTTATCCGGCTTTTCACTTTCTGAGGTTATTAGCGCCAAAGCGCCGTATCCGTGGTGGACGGAAGAAACGTGGGATAAAACAGGCCGGGATTTTAGTACGATGCTGAAAGAAGGTGCTACAGGTATAGAGGAACTGTTCCAGAAGAAAAACGGTGAGCGGTTTTGGGTTAACATAACCGCAGCACCGATAGTTATAGAAGGAGAACGCAAATATTTTTTGGCGAACTGGGTTGATATTACCGAGCGCAAGCTAATGGAGCAGGAGTTAAAAGAAAAAAGCGAACTTCTGGAGGTAACGAACAACGAGCTTCAAGCGCAGAGTCGGGAGTTAATGATACAGGAGCGAGAGCTTGTGAAGAAAACCGGAGAACTGGAAGTGGCCAGCAATGCGAAGTCTGAGTTCCTGGCTCATATGTCACACGAACTGCGCACTCCTCTCAACATCATCATCGGCTTCTCTGAATTAATGCTGGATGGCGCAGTGGGGCGCCTCAATAAGGAACATAAACAGTGCCTGAATGATATTTTAAGCGGTGGGCAGCATTTGCTGAGCCTCATCAACGATATTCTGGACCTCTCCAAGGTAGAAGCAGGTAAGATGGAATTAAAAATGAGGAACATCACGCTGCAGAGTGTCCTTACGCCGTTGAAAAATGAGATGATGCCCATAATCAACAAGCGGAAGCAGGAACTTGAAATAGCTGTCGAGGACGGACTCCCTCCGGTGCGCGTCGATAAAGACAAAATACGGCAGGTGTTGATTAACCTGCTGAGCAATTCAACCAAGTTTACCCCGGATGGTGGGCATCTGCGTATTCAGGTGTTCAGAGAGAATAACTGTTGCCGGGTCAGCGTTATCGATAATGGCATCGGGATAAGAAAAAAACATCATAAAACCATTTTTGAATCGTTCAGCCAGATTGAGAGTCCGCTGCCAAGGAAAGCCGGCGGTACCGGGCTCGGCCTGGCCATTGCCAAACAAATCATCGAAAAACACGGCGGCAGAATATGGGTGAACAGCGAGTATGGTAAGGGGAGTCAGTTCCATTTCACCATACCCTTCGCCAAATCCACTGCCGCTAATCCCGTAAAGGTGGGCAATGGATGAAACGATGGGAGGTATAAATTGCAGAAGAAAAGAGTAATGCTCGTGGAAGACAACCGTCAAAATATGAAGTTACTTGAAATGCTTTTAAGAATGAGGAGCTATATCTTGCTCAAAGCATACGATGGTGAGGAGGCGTTGGATATGGCAACCCGGGAGCAGCCTGACCTGATTGTAATGGATATGCAGCTTCCCAAGATGAGCGGGGTTGAGGTGACAAAGCGGCTCAGACAGATGCCTGTCTTTAGCCATACACCAATTATTGCGCTTACTGCCTATACCATGAAAGGGGACAGGGAACGGTTTCTCAAAGCCGGCTGCAACACCTACCTTTCCAAGCCAATCAGTACCCGTGAACTGCCTGTGATAATTGACCGGATGCTGCAGGATGAAAAAAAATGATAGCAGAGTTTTGGAGATGATGAAAAATATACTGGTCGTTGACGATGACCCCGTAATGGTAAAGCTGATTTCTAAAGTCCTGACCAGAAAAGGATACAAAGTACTGGAGTCCAACAATGGTCAGGATGCCTTGCGGGTTTTGTACCACAACAAGCCAGACCTGGTGCTGCTTGATGTGGTTATGCCCGCAATGGACGGCTGGCAGACTTGCAGTCGTATTCGTGATATATCGCCTACTTTGCCGGTTATCATGCTTACCGGACAGCGCAAAACGGAGGAAGATGTAGTTCGCGGCCTTGATTACGGCGCCGACGATTATCTCATTAAACCAATAGGAAACAAAGAACTGGTGGCGAGGGTGCAGGCAATGCTGCGACGTGCCGAGCAGCCCTCATCTGTGGAAGAGAAAGGCAAAGAAGCCGTCTTCAGCGATGGTTACCTTACCGTGGATATTGTCCAGCATATGGTAACGGTCAATGGTAAGCGGGTGAAATTAACGCCCATAGAATTTCGACTGCTGGCGCTCCTGCTGCAGAACACCGGACGTATCCTGACGCATCAGCAACTGCTGGAAAAAGTATGGGGCTGGGAATACGTTGACGACCTTGACTATGTGCGCATCTATATCCTGCATCTGCGCAAAAAGATGGAACCGAACTCATCTCTCCCCAAATACATCATCACCGAACCCGGAGTCGGCTACTATTTCCAGAAGACGGCCTGATGGTGAATCTATTCAGCAAGTATTTGGGGTAAAAAGCCTGTGTTCAGTGCTTTGCTGGATAACCTGGAAGCTGGTATAATCCTAAACGATATGTCAGTAAAGGTGGAGTCTTTACAATCAAATACCTATTTCTCGGGATTGAGTCCAGAGGAGCTTGTCTCAATCCAGAAGCATATATTTGAGAAAGCGGTGGCGCGTGGGGAGATAATCGTCTTTGAAGGCGAGCCGGCACGCGCTGTGTATTTTGTTGTCTCCGGGGTGGTAAAGGTGTTTAAAACTTCCACCGATGGCAAGGAGCAAATTATATATCTGGCTCGGCCTGGAGACTCATTTAATGATGTGCCTGTCTTTGGTGGAGGGCTGAGCCTGGCCAGCGCCGAGGCGATGACGCAGGTGGTACTTTACGGGATAGAAAAGGATGACCTGGAAGCAAGCCTGCGTGAATACCCGAAGCTGGCAGAGAATATGTTGAAGCTGCTGTCGCAGCGGATTGAGCAGATGATTTCGCTGGTTGAGGACCTGTCGTTCCGACGGGTGACGGGCCGGGTGGCCAAAATACTACTTGAGAACATGGAGGACAAGAACGGGCAGAGGCATCGGTTGACCCAGCAGGATATGGCGGCCATGGCCGGTACGGCCAGGGAAATGATTGGGCGGTCGCTTAAGCTGCTGGAGGATGAAGGGAAGGTAAGGCTGGAGCGCAATCGCGTTGTGATTACAGATAAAGAAGCGCTGAGGGAAATCGCCGGTGTTGGCCTGTGAGACAAAAGTCGCTGACAGGTGACCTAACCGAGTATTAGACTATTGCTGCATGGAGAATATGGAATAAATGACCAAAATGCCAGAAATCGACCGGGGTAAGTGCGACGGTTGTGGCCTCTGTGTTGAGGTGTGCTCCTGCCACGTTTTGGTGCTGGTTGATAACGTGGTCGAGGTCAAGGAGAGAGTGGGATGCCAGCAGTGCAGTAAATGGTGCACGATGTGTGAAATGGTCTGCCCCGTGGGGGCGATACAGTGCCCCTTCGAGGTAATCACCGAAGAATAGCAACTTTTCGCTGACCTGCCCCGATGATTACAAATCCCGTTTCTTTTTTCAATTTCACCTAACTTTCGTCGTGTTTTTTCGTTATTTAAATATGGGATAAAAGTCACATACAGGAGCAATAAGCTGGCCTAAAATGGGCTAGATACCATAGAGAGGAGGTGTAAGATGAGGAACAGAAGTGACCTGAAAGAAGAAAAGTCGGCAGTGACAACGGCCTGCCGGCATTACTGGACTATTGAATCGGCTGACGGCCCGACGAGCCGGGGTGTCTGCAAGATCTGTGGTGAGGAAAAGGAGTTTCTCAATTCCTGGTTGGATGCCAGCTATAAGGGTAAGGACCCCCGCGTTTTTGATTTGCCCAACATGCTGGAAGACGATGAGGAGGAAGAAAAGGAGGGAAATTCGTAGTCGGAGAAACGAATTACACTTTCCGTTGTGTTAGAATTGTCAGCTGAGTAAGGATTACCTTTAAACAGTATTTTCGCGGGTTCAGGATTACATTCCTGAACCCGTTTGTTGTAAGATAATAGGGCAATGGTTAACACGGTAAAGCGGGTGGCCGTTCTCGGTTCCACCGGCTCCATCGGGAGACAGACGCTTGATGTCATTCGGGCAATGCCGCAGCGTTTTCGCGTTGTCGGGCTGGCGGCGGGGAAAAACCTGGAGCTGCTCGCCGAGCAGATAAAGGAGTTCAAGCCGGAGTTCATTGGCTTCCCATCAGAGAATAAAGCTATTGAGCGATTAAAACGTATAGTTGACATAAAAAATGACCTGCTTCCTCTGGATGAAATCGCGGCCAGTCCTGAGGTAGACATGGTGGTCATTGCCACGTCGGGAAAGGTGGGGTTAAGGCCGACTCTGGCGGCGTTGCGGGCGGGAAAAGATATCGCGCTGGCTAATAAAGAGTCGCTGGTCTCGGCAGGGGAGATTATCAACGATGAAGCCAGGAAAAGTGGCGCCCGGATTCTGCCCGTGGACAGCGAGCACAGCGCCGTATGGCAGTGTCTCAGCGGTGAAGACCAGGCAGCAGCCCGGATTATTCTTACCGCTTCGGGGGGGCCTTTCCGCCAGTATTCACCCGAGCAGCTGGCAGAGGTGACGGTAGAGCAGGCGTTGCGGCACCCATCATGGCAGATGGGCCAGAAAGTGACCATAGACTCGGCGACGCTGATGAACAAGGGACTAGAGGTCATTGAAGCGCACTGGCTTTTCAGTATGCCCTACGACCGTATTGATGTGCTGGTGCATCCCCAGAGTATCATTCACTCCATGGTGGAGTTTATCGATGGCTCGATCAAGGCGCAGTTGAGCTATCCCGATATGCGCCTGCCCATCCAGTATGCCCTGTCCCATCCGGAAAGACTGCCCAACCCCCGGCTTCCCCATATCGACTGGAGCCAGGTCAGGAGCCTTGATTTTGAGCCTCCCGATTATGACCGGTTTCCCTGCCTGGGACTGGCGGTTGAGGCTGGCAAACAGGGCGGAACCTGTCCGGCGGTGCTCTGCGCGGCTGACGAGATGGCGGTGGAGCTTTTTCTCGCCGGGCGTATCCGCTTCACCGATATTGCCGGCGTCATTGAGCGGACCCTGGAGCAGCATCGGGTTATCGCTCAACCCACGCTGGAGGAAATAGAGGCGGCGGATGTCTGGGGCCGGGAAACGTTACTCAAAGCGGTAAGCGGGGTGAAATAGTGTTCATTACCATAGTCGCTTTCCTTGGCATACTGGCGGTACTTATTATCGCCCACGAGTTCGGGCACTATATCACCGCCAGAGCCTCAGGCGTCAAGGTAGAAGAGGTGGGCATCGGTTTCCCGCCCCGGCTGCTGTCATTCAAGCGCGGTGAAACCATGTATTCGCTGAACGCCATACCACTGGGCGGTTACGTTAAAATGGCCGGCGAAGAAGACCCCAAGGTCGCTGGAAGCCTCGCCAGCAAGAGAATCCCGCTCAGGCTGCTGACGCTGGCTTCTGGTTCGCTGATGAACCTGCTGCTGCCCCTGCTTCTCTTCTCCGTGGCGTTCATGGTCCCGCATAGCGTGATTTACGGGCAGGTGCAGATTGACGAGATAGCTGCGAACTCACCCGCGGCCAGGGCAGGAATCATTGCCGGAGATACCATCCTTGAGGTAGACGGAAAGCAGGTCAATAACGTTGGCGATGTGCAGCGCTATATCCAGCTTAACCTGGGGCAGACTATCACCCTGCTCGTCAGCCATGCTGATGACGCTGTTGAGGAGGTCAGGGTGGTACCTAGGTGGCAGCCACCGGAAGGAGAAGGCGCGATTGGCGTTGCCGTGAGAACGGTCTCGCCGACCATTGTCCGCCAGAGCTATCCGTTCTGGCAGGCGATACCGATGGGCGTGCGGGAGTGCATTGACACGTTCACCCTTTTCAAGAACGGCATTATCAGCATGATTATCGGGAGCGTGCCGAGGGTTGTGGCCGGTCCGGTGGGCATCGCCCAGCTTACCGGTGAGGTGGCACAGGCGGGGCTCAGTCCGTTGCTGGAGTTCGCCGCTTTTCTAAGCATTAACCTGGCCATCATCAACCTTCTCCCCCTGCCGGCGCTGGACGGCGGTAGAATTGCCTTTGTCCTGCTGGAGATGGTGCGACGCGGCAGGCGGGTGCCGGCCCGAATCGAGGGGATGATTCACATGGCTGGTTTCGCTCTGCTTATCACGTTTATCCTGCTGGTAACGTATCAGGATATCATCCGCATCGCCAGCGGCGGGAGCCTGATACCATGACGCAAAGGCGCGTTTCAAGACAGATTAATATCGGTGGGGTGGCGATAGGGGGCGGTGTACCGATTGTGGTGCAGTCGATGACCAACACCGACACCCGCGATGTCAGGTCGACCGTTTACCAGATAAGGGAGCTTGAGGAAGTTGACTGCGAGCTGGCGCGGGTCGCCGTGCCCGATGCCGAAGCAGCACAGGCCATTACCGAAATCAAGAAAGGTATACAAATCCCCCTGATTGCCGATATTCACTTTGACTACCGGCTGGCGCTGATGGCGCTGGAAGCGGGCGTTGACGGGCTGCGCCTCAATCCGGGCAATATCGGTGAGGCGGAGAAAGTGAAGGCGGTTGTCCTGGCAGCTAAAGAAAGAGGCATACCCATCCGAATCGGGGTGAACGCCGGCAGCCTGCCGAAAGCCAGAAATCCGAAGTTGAGCGTTGTAGAGAGAATGGTCGAGGCGGCTCTGGAGCAGATAAGGCTTCTGGAAAGCCTCGATTTCGATTTGATTAAAGTATCGTTGAAGGCGTTTGACGTGCCGGTGATGGTTGAGGCCAATAAGAGCCTGGCCGAAAAGATGCCGTATCCTATTCATCTGGGCGTCACCGAGGCGGGCACGCCGAAGCGGGGCGTCATCCGCAGCGCGGTGGGCATCGGCACCTTGCTTTACCTGGGCATCGGCGACACCATACGCGTTTCATTGACCGCCCATCCCCGCGAGGAGGTAATCGCCGGCTACGAGATTTTGAAGAGCCTTGACCTGCGCCAGCACGGGCCTGTCCTTGTCAGCTGCCCCTCCTGTGGTCGGGCGGAAGTTGATATAGTAAAATTGGCGGAGGAAGTGGAGGAACAGTTACTCAAGATAGATAGGCCGGTAAAGGTGGCGGTGATGGGCTGCGTGGTCAACGGCCCCGGCGAGGCTAAAGACGCCGATATCGGCATCGCCTGCGGCAAGGGGAAAGGTATTCTCTTCAAGAAGGGGGAGAAGGTCGGGGTGGTGGAAGAGAAGGACTTT
>JBARQF010000324.1:0-3386 GCA_049643605.1 Dehalococcoidales bacterium | reverse complement strand
GTTCCCGAAGAAATACCTGCCTGCCTGACTACCTGACTGGAGAAGACCATCGTAAGCGCAACTTGACAAGACAACAGGCAAGAGAATAGGATTATTTTGCCCGTGCGAGACCTTTGAAGGAGGTAACATTGCAAATATGGCTGTTAAAACGGGATATGCACCGGAATTAATCAAGAAACTGGAAGACACGGCCAGACAGCTCCGCATCGACGTTATCGAAATGACCCACTGTCGGGGTCAGGGACACCCGGGAGGCTCGCTCTCGCCGGCGGAGATTATGTCCGTCCTTTTTTTCCATCACCTGAAACTCGACCCCGAGAAACCGCAGTGGGAAAACCGGGACCGCTTCATACTGAGCAAGGGTCACGCCTGTGCCATTCTGTATGCCGCGCTGGCTCACAGAGGATACATGCCGCTTGAAGAGCTTGAAACCTGGGGTTGCCTTGACAGCCGTCTGCAGGGACACCCAGACTGGAAAAAAACCCCCGGCGTTGACATGACGTCCGGTTGCCTGGGACACGGTATCAATATCGGCGCGGGCCTCTGCCTGGCAGCACAACTCAAAGGGCTCGATTATTACACCTACGTCCTCCTTGGCGACGGGGAACTGCAGGCCGGTGTCCTGTGGGAAGGAGCCATGCTCGCCGCGAAATACAAGCTATCCCGATTGATCGCCATCGTTGACTGCAATGGCGTCCAGCTGGACGGCACAACGGAAGAGATTATGCCCCTCGAACCCCTGAAGGGCAAGTGGGAATCCTTCGGCTGGGCCGTTCTCGATATTAACGGTCACAGCGTGCCCGAAGTACTGGCCGCGCTGGATAAAGCCCGTGCCAACGACGGTAAGCCTACGGTGATAATCGCCCATACGGTCAAAGGTAAGGGGGTTTCCTTCATGGAAGGGAAGGCCGCCTGGCACGGAAAGGGCATCAATGATGAAGAGTACCAGCAAGCAATGGAGGATTTGAAGAAAAATGTTTAAGCTGGATAATACACGGCAAATATTCGGAGAGGCGCTGGCCGAATATGGCGTCAAAAATAAAAAGGTGGTTGTGGTGACGGCTGATGTTTCTAGCTCCGTTATGACCACCTTTTTCGCGCAAAAGAATCCGGAACGCTTCTTCAACGTCGGGATTGCCGAAGCCGGCATGGTGGATACTGCGGTTGGCTTCGCCCTGAGCGGCTTTATCCCCTTCGCCAACACCTTTGCCGCGCTCCTCCTTCGAGCCACGGAGCAAATCAGAACCTGTGTTGCCTACGCCAATACCAATGTCAAAATAGTCGGCAGTTTCGCCGGCCTTTCCGATGCCAAGGATGGCGCCACCCACCACTCCATCATGGACCTCGCCGTATTTCGCGCCATGCCGAATATGACCGTCATTGTGCCGTCGGATAGCATCGAGGCCAAGAAAATGATACCCCTGATGGCCGAACTCGAAGGGCCGGCCTACATACGCATCAGCCGCGCCGAGATGCCTATAATCTTTGATGAAAGCCACAAAGTGGAAATCGGCAAGGGGGTGATGGTACGCGACGGGAATGATGTCTCCATCATCGCCAACGGTCACCTGCTCAGTCGTGCACTCGAGGCCGCCGACAAATTAAGCTCACAGGGAGTAAAGGCAAGAGTGGTAAACATGCACACCATCAAGCCGCTGGATATGCCGCTGTTGAGAAAGTGTGCCCAGGAAACGGGCGCCATTGTCACCGCGGAAGAGCACTCCATAATCGGCGGACTGGGCAGCGCCGTGGCCGAGTTCCTCGCGGACGAAAACCCCGTGCCGGTGAAAAGAATAGGGGTCGCCGATAAATTCACCGAATCTTCCAAAGAGCTGGACCCCCTGCTCGATAAGTATGGCATGGCCGTTGACGATATCGTTAAGGCCGCTCAGCAGGCGATAAAACAGAAATAAGGCGAATTCTTATCCGTCTTGCTGTTCGGACGCGACATGGAATTCCAGCGTCTGCAGTGTGTCCGGGTCGACCACATCCCAGCAGACCATCCTGGCTTTTCCCTGCACCTCAGTCGCAATATCGGCATAGGTCCGGTAACGGCCACGGCGCAGCGTATAATTATCGAAAAACCAAAGCCCCGCCCCGGGCACGTTGAAAGCACAGA
The DNA here is from genome assembly GCA_049643605.1 of Dehalococcoidales bacterium. Taxonomy (GTDB): domain Bacteria; phylum Chloroflexota; class Dehalococcoidia; order Dehalococcoidales; family RBG-16-60-22; genus E44-bin89. The sequence goes on along the minus strand of JBARQF010000324.1, from coordinate 1,267 downwards.
CCGTGTGGCTTTTACGCACCGGCCTGAGCATGGCCGTAATTAAAACCGGATTAGTTTCCGGCTGCCATTGTCGCAATAACGCTGCCGCCAGCACCGCAAAGCCATCGCAGTCGTCTCTCTTTTTCGCCCAGACCGTCTGAGGGTAGCTGATAGCATCAAAAAGATGCCCGGGGCCATCCATGGTCCAGGTCACCTGCTTCAGCAGAACTTCTATTTGCTCCAGTGAATCGGCCACGGGCAGGGGCTGTTTTTCATATCTGGTCTCAAACTTTTTCCGCCGCCATCGTGACCAGCGATACCTTCCCCTCTGCAGCCAGAAGATGAGAAAACGGTCCAGATAGGACATCAGTACGTATGCCTTAACAATGAGCAAAACAACCGCACCAGCCGCGATGAGCGCCCACATATAGCCGGGCATGGCCGGAGGCGGCGTCGGTGCCGGTTCAATAATGATTTCCGGCGGTGATGGTGAAGGCGGGAGCACTATCGTTGGGAACGGGATTTCCTGGGGCGGCGCGGGCGGTATGGTGATGACCGGAGGCGGGGTGTACTCAATGATTACGGGTGGGGCTACTTCGAGGGATTCAATATGAAAAGACCTGGATTCAGAGCCGATTTGGAAGAAAGGTTCAGTAATCCGCACTTTCCAGTAGTAGGTCGTTCCCGGTGTAAAATTAAATTTAGCCTCACCTTCGGCCTCCGGGCCGACGGGAAGAACCACCGGCGACTCATCACTGGCTACCGTTATACTAGCGACCCGTACTTCGAATTCTTCATCCTGAGCGAGGGAAAACTCGTATTCAGTGGCATCTAACGCTCGCTTCCAGCGGAAAGTAATCCCCTCAGCAATTCCGGTCACCAGGTTAACCGGGCCGACATATGCATCACCCGGCTCCTGCAACACAATCCTTTCCATGACATCATCAATGCGATAAAGCCGGTTGGTGCCATTGGTCTTTATCGCCCATAATTTCCCACCGGAGCTCAGTCTCAGTGCCTGCGGCGAGGCATCGAAAATAACCTGGGGGTCTACCGCATCGGTTTCGGCCGAGGTGGCTCTTGCTTTCCATCTCGCTGAAGAATGGGATGCGGTCGCCGGCAGCAGGCATTGCCACAGCGTACTTCGCTTTTTACCGGCGTTATATTCAAGGGCGTAGAGCACATTGTCTTCAGTCGCCAGACCGTAAATCCCACCACCCAGGCTACCATCAAAGATATCCGTCCAACTGGTGCTGGTGCCAACCTTCCATCGCATAACGTTCTGTCC
>JBARQF010000323.1:0-5511 GCA_049643605.1 Dehalococcoidales bacterium | reverse complement strand
GGTATGGCGCTAGCTTTCGCCGGCGTGGTGCTCATCAATTACGGCGGTTTTGACTTTGGCCAGCAGTATATTCTGGGAGACGTGCTGGCCCTCATCGCCGGTTTCGCCATGGGCGGTTACCTTATCCTTGGCGGGTATCTGAAGAATAGAATTGAGATTATGCCTTACCTGACCGTGATATATACCGGCGCGGCGATTATATTACTGCTGGCGACGGTTGGCTTTGGTTACTCTTTCACGGGTTATTCAGGCAAGACCTATCTGATGATGGCCCTGCTGGCGGTCGTCCCGCAGCTTATCGGACACTCCAGCTTCAATCTGGCGCTGCGGCTGATACCGGTAACCTTGGTGTCGGTGGCCATTCTCGGCGAGCCGGTGGGGGCAACGCTGCTGGGCTACTTCCTCCTGGACGAGGTGCCGACGGTTAAAGAGCTCATTGGCGGCGTCCTTATTCTGGCCGGAATATTCATCGTGCTCAGGCAAACGCCGAAGTATCTGGGAGCGAAGTGAAATCGGTTTGACAGGGCTATCGCAATCGTTTATGGTGATTGAGGTATTGATATACCTGAGCAGCAGGCAATGAAACAGGGTATTCCGTTAAAATCGGGCATCATTTATGGCCCGGTGAATTCGCGGCGACTGGGGCGGTCGCTTGGATTAAATCTTTCCCCGGTGCGCTATAAACTTTGCTCGTTCAACTGCGTGTACTGCCAGTATGGCTGGACCGATGTCACCACGCTTGACGCCGCGCAGTACGAGAAGGATTTTCCCACCGCGGATGATTTCGCCAGCACGCTGGAGCGCGTCCTCGTGGAGCAGAAGAACGAGGGGATAGACAATATCACGTTCTCCGGCAATGGCGAGTCGACCCTGCACCCTCAGTTCGCCGAGCTGGTGGATATCGCCGGGGCGCTGAAGAATAAATATTGCCCCGCCGCCCGTATCGGGGTGCTGACCAATTCCTCAGCGGCGACCATAGAGAAGGTGCGCAAGGCATTGGGGAAGCTGGACTTCAAGATAATGAAGCTCGACGCAGGCAATATAGAGACTTTTCAGGAGATAAACCGCCCCTGCCCGCAGGTCGACTATCAGGCAATACTGGAGAGCCTGAAATCCAGGCCGAACGTTACCCTGCAGACCATGTTCGTCGATGGGGCTTTTCAGAATATCGGCCAGCGGGAAATAGACTCGTGGGTCGAGCGCGTTGGTGAAATAAAGCCGATAAAAGCCCAGATTTACTCCCTTCACCGCCCATCCGCGGCTTCCGCGCTGCGCGAGGTTCCGGCGGAAAAACTGAAAGAAATAGCCGGCAGGGTGGAGAGTGCCACCGGGGTCAGCGTGGAGGTAATTGTGGCCGCCGCGCCGTATCGACCCCACTTCAGCGAGCCGAGGCAGAGATAACGGGCGATGCCTTGATAACGATAAATATGGCTGCTACAATAGGCTCGGTCTGTATTCTGAGTCATTAATAGCAAATACATACTAGGGAGGTCAGATTTATGGCAGAAAGCGTTGCCGAAAAAGCCTATGAGCGTGGTCACTACTACGAGAAGACGTATCGTGGCTGTAGCCAGTGTGCTATCGCCGCGCTTCAGGACGTTTTCGACATCAGGAACGACGACATATTCAAGTCGGCCACCGGTCTTTCCGGCGGCTCGGCACTGAGCACAGACGGAGGCTGCGGTGCCTACGTTGGCGCCCTGATGGTCCTGGGCCATATAGTGGGGCGGGAGCGGGACAAATTCGACGACCCCGAAGGCATTCGTTACCAGACCCATGAGCTGGCGGGAAAGTTGCGCCAGAAATTCATCGACGAGTATGGCTCCATCATCTGCCGCAATATCCAGACCAAGGTGATGGGCCGGCCCTATTATCTGGCGGACAAACAGGAGGCTGAAAAATTCCACAACGCCGGTGCCCATGACATTTACTGCCCGGACATCGTGGGCAAGGCGGCACAGTGGATGGCGGAAATCCTGCAGGACGCCAAGCTGGTTTAGCCCGGCAGGTCTTCCCGTTTCCAGGCCGCTTTTATCTGGGCGAACGTTTTTGCCGCCAGCACATTGGCGGCGCGTTCTTTCTCTTTGGCGGTAAAGGCATCGATGTTCTTGCAGATATCGGCCAGTTTATCTGACGGGAATTTGACGGCACCGTTTTCGTCCATGTGAACTATATCGCCGGGAGCAACATCCATCGCCGCGACCGATACCGGCACGTTGATGGCGCTAATCGCCATTTCACCATGCCCCGGCGTTACGCCGCTGGTAAGGTATTGTATTTCCAGAGGCCGTATCTCATCGATGTCCCGCGTCGGTCCGTTGGTGACCACCCCCACTACCCCGCAGGCTTTGAGGGCGGTGGTCATCTGGCCTCCGGTCAGCCCCACTTTGGGTTGTATCTCAGGCGGAAATTCCTGCTTGATGACGAGGATAGCGGGCTTATTGGCGCTGGCGATGATTTCAAACAGGTCAAGAATTGACCAGCGCTTGTAACTGGGATTGGGCAGGGCAAAGGCTACCGTGACGGCGTAGCCAATCCGTGCCCCGAGTTCAGGGAAAGGGCAACGGACTGATTGGTCGGTGTACCAGTTTTCACGCCAGGGCTCGTAAAGCCCCAGGCAGAGGGGGTTGGTCGGATACGTGGCGACGATGTTGGTGATTGAGGGAGTATCGAAGCCGCGTAACTTTTCCAGCATTTCCTTTTCTGATAACTCCGGCATATCCACTCCTTTTCATTTATTTCAGCAATAGCTGCTTCCTATTCTAGCCCAATCAGCCCCCGATTTCCATAATATGTGGGAGATACCGGTCTGTGGAAACGGCTTAACGCCGATGGTATTATAGATATTGGCGCTATTTGGCCTGATAAAAGAGAAAAGAGGTGAATGTATGAAATACACGTTTCCGTCCCGTCGTGCCGCGGTGATGAGCAAGGGTGGCATGGTGGCTTCGAGTCAGTACCTGGCAACACAGGCCGGTGTGAGTATACTCCAGAAAGGTGGCAATGCCATTGACGCCGCCATCGCCACCGCCGCCGCCCTGAACGTGGTTGAGCCGATGATGACCGGTCTGGGCGGCGACCTTTTTGCCCTGGTGTTTCTCCGTAAAGACGGGGAAGTGAAAGCCCTGAACGCCAGCGGGCGAGCCCCGTATGCCGCCAGTCTGGAGAAAATGAGGGAACTGGGCTTTCCGAAAATGCCGGAAACGGGGATTCATACCGTTACCATCCCCGGTACTCTGGATGGCTGGTGCACCCTGCTTGATTCCTGTGGCATGATGAGTTTGGACCAGGTGCTGTCTCCGGCGATTGCTCTTGCCGAAGACGGGTATCCGGTTACGGAGACGATTGCCCACTGGTGGCAGGTCAGCCAGCCAAAGCTGGAGAAGGATGCTGCCGCTGCCCGCACCTATTTGCCTGGAGGGCGGGCACCTGAACCCGGCGAGGTATTTGTGCAGCCGGACCTGGCGGAGACTTTTAAAAAGATTGCGCGGGAAGGGCGTGATGTCTTTTACCGGGGCGAAATTGCCGAGGCGATTGTCGCCTGCTCTCAGCAGCACGGTGGGCTTATTGCCATGAAAGACCTGAATGACCATACCTCCGAATGGGTAACGCCCATCAGCGCCAATTACCGTGGTTACGATGTATTTGAATGCCCGCCGAACGGACAGGGATTGGTCACGCTGCTTGCTCTGAATATGCTGGAGGGCTATGATTTAAGGTCGATGGAGTACAACTCGCCGGAATATCTGCACCTGCTCCTCGAAGCGCTGAAGCTGGCCTTCGCCGACGCCGATAAATACGTGGCCGACCCCGATTTTGTGGACATCCCTCTCAGGCAACTGCTCGCCAGGGAATATTCGGATAGCCGAAGAAACCTGATTGATAAAAACAGGGCGGCGCAGAAGGTGGCGGCCGGAATTCCGGGTGGTAAGGGGGATACGGTTTATCTGGCGGTGACGGACCGGGATGGCAACAGCATCTCTTTAATTAACAGCCTGTATCAGGCCTTTGGCTCCGGTGTCGTCGCTGGAGGAACGGGCATCTGCCTGCAGAACCGCGGCGCTCTGTTTTCACTGGAAAATGACCATCCCAATGTTATCGCCCCGCACAAGCGGCCGTACCATACCATTATTCCGGCCATGGTCTTGCGGGATGGTCGACTGTTTCTGACCTTTGGCGTGATGGGCGGCTTCATGCAGCCGCAGGGGCAGGTACAGGTGCTGCTCAACATCATTGATTTCGATATGGGTGTGCAGACGGCGCTGGACGCGCCGAGGGTCAGGTACATTCAGGCAGGCAACGAATGCGCCTTTGAACCGGGAATTCCAGACAGCGTCCTGGAAGCACTGGCGAAAAAAGGACATCAGGTTGCCCGTCTGGATGACCCGTACTCGCAGCAGTTTGGCGGGGGGCAGATAATCATGGCGCGCTCTGAGAGCGGGGCGCTCATTGCTGGTTCTGACCCGCGTAAAGACGGTTGCGCCATGGGGACATGGTAAAAACTGCAGATTTTACTTTCAAAACGCGGTTGGCCTGTGAATAAAGGAGAAACTTTTCGTTTAGAAACTGCCAAAATATATTGACAATGGCTGAATTAGGACTATAATTAATGACACCTGTGGTAACAGAACCTTGATAACTGGTTGAAATATGTAGTGCCAGATACAGACGTCGGTACCGCGCAGTAGAAGTGCGGTGACTGGCGCCTTTTATTTTGGATTAAATAAGCAGGAGGTAAGCGAAATGGCTGAAGAAAAAATCCCCTCCCTCATGCGTGAATTTGTCAAGACCATGGAAGACGGTGATGTGGAGAAGTCGCTATCCTACTTCGCTGAAGACGGCGTCTGGGTGTGCCCCATGGGTACTTTCAGAGGTAAGGATGAGGTACGACGTTACACGGCAGCGATGTACGACCAGATGAAGGATATCAAGGTCAAAGAATGTGGCCTTGGCATCATTGCGCAGGGGAACAAGGCCTTCTTTGAGCATGAAATATCCAGCACCATGGCAGGGAAGAAGGCAAGCGTGCTGGCCATATGCTCTTATGAGTTTGCAGGCGATAAAATCAAAGAAGTCAGGACAACTTTTGATAGACTATCCATGGCGCAGCAGGTGACCAGCGGTCTGCCCAAGATGATGGTCAATATGATTGTCAAGCAGACGGAAAAAGGGATGCATTAACCGATTTCAGGCCAATCCGTAATATTCGGGTCTGGTGCGCACCTCGTTGATAAAGTCGGCCACCATGTCTTCCAGATTGTCGAACTGTGGCTGCCAGCCCCATTCTTCACGTGCCCGGTGGTCATCAATCTCCTTCATGGTCTGGTTATGGTGGAATGCCATGACCGTCGGGTCCGGCTTGTAGGTGACCTTGAGGTCAGGGATAAATTTCTTTATGGTGAGCTCCAGTTCCCTGGCGGTCGGCGCCGGCGAGAACTGGTTGATGTTATAGCAGACCGTCTTGATTTTCTCCCTGGGTGCCTCATAAAGCTGCAATGCGCCGCGGATGGC
>JBARQF010000322.1:0-5745 GCA_049643605.1 Dehalococcoidales bacterium | reverse complement strand
CTTGGCTCTGAGATTTCCTTCCAGGAAATGACAATCGCCTTCCTCTCAGCCAGCCACGAAGACAGCATCAGCGCCATCTTCAAACGCCTTGAGCAGATGGAGGGTATCCACCGTGCCGGTGCACATCCACTTGACGCTGCGCACGTTGGGGGCATAATCCAGGCGCATGGAACCGGCGAGGTCAGCGGCCGAATAGGCACAATAGTGGCAGCAGAACCCGACTACCTTCGGCTCATATTCTCCGGCCATGTCAACTCCTTTCCTTTAACTCCCGGCCAGAACCGCTGTCTTGGCCGTTACCTGTTCATCTTTATAGTGCTGTAATTTAATCGCTTTGCGCGGGCACAGGCTGGCGCAGATACCGCACCCCTGGCAGGCCGCGGCTTCAATGCAGGCCACCCCTTCCTCGTTTATCCTAGGGACACCAAACGGGCAGGACCGCACGCAGGTAAGACAGGCGACGCACCGGTCCTCGTCCACCACCGAGACCACCCCACCGACCATCAGGTACGGCTTCGAGAGTATGGTCATCGCCCGTGACACCGCCCCTCTGGCCTGCACGATTGACTCCGAGATGGACTTGGGAGAGTGGGCCAGCCCGCACAGGTACATCCCCTCGTTGACGAAATCCAGCGGGCGCAGCTTCATGTGCGCTTCCATATAAAATTTGTCCTGGGTGAGGGGCAGCTTCAAGCGGCTGGCAAATTCCTCAGCGTCGGCCTGAGGACGAACCGCGGCGCTCAGTACCAGCAGGTCAGGCTCAAGCTGGATTTCCGCCCTCAGCACCTCATCGTAGACGCTTATTCCCAGTTTACCGCCTTCTTCAACCACTTCCGGTTTCCTCTCCACGTCATACCGGATGAAGGTCACTCCCTTTTCCCGCGCCTGACGATAGAGAAGCTCATTCATCCCGTAGGTGCGTACATCGCGGTAGAGTATATAGACCTCGGTATCTGGATTAAGTTCTTTTAATTTCAAGGCGTTATTTACCGCCTGAGTGCAGCAGATACGGCTGCAATACATGTGCCCCTCTTCCCGCGAGCCGACACACTGTATCATGACCACTGAATTCAGTTTTTTAGCCTCGTTACTGTCTCGAGCAATTTTTTCTTCAAGCTCAAGCTGGGTGAGCACCCTGTCCGACTGGCCATATAAATATTCGGTGGGTTTATATTCTGCGCCGCCGGTGGCCAGTATGACCACGCCGTGTTCCACCTCCACAATCTCCCCGCTTTCAGCGGTTATCTCGGTGGTATAGTTGCCCAGATAACCGGACACTTTCTTTACCCCGGCACCTTTATAGATGGTGAGCTTCGGCTCTTTCTCCACCTGTTCGATGAGGGAAGCGAGCAGCTGTTGCGGGTCGGAACCGTCCGCCGTGTAGCGAATGCGCCACAGGTTGCCGCCCAGTTGCTTCTCGCGTTCCACCAGAACCGTCTCATAGCCCTGCCCTGCCATTTCCAGGGCAGCGGTCATTCCAGACAGGCCACCGCCGATAACCAACCCCCGCCGCTTTACCTCCGCGGTATGCTCATGGAGTGGTTCCAGCGTGGCGACCCGCGCCACTGCCATGCGTACCAGGTCCTTGGCTTTGTCAGTGGCCTCCGGCATATGGGTGGCATGCACCCAGGAACACTGGTCGCGTATATTGGCCATATCGAAAAGGAATTTGTTCAGGCACCCCTCACGGATGGTATCCTGGAAAAGCGGCTCGTGGGTGCGCGGGCTGCACGAGGCAACCACCACCCGATTCAGCCCCTTTTCCTTGATGGCGTTGATAATTTTGCTCTGCGTATCCGTAGAGCAGGTGTACAGGTTCTCCTCGGCGTGCACCACGTGCGGCAGCGTGCCGGCGTACTCGGCGACGCCGGGGACATCCACCACCCGGGCGATATTCGAGCCGCAGCGGCAGACAAAAACGCCGACTCTCGGCTCCTCCTCGCTGATGTCTTTCTCCGGCGGATATTCTTTTTCCGTTACCATGGTGCCGCGGGCTTCGGTGATTTCTTTAGAAGCCAGGCAGGCAGCGCTCGAGGCGTTCATCACCGACTCCGGGATGTCCATCGGGGCGTCAAACGCCCCGGCAACGTAAATGCCGTCCTGCGAGGTGATGTTGGGTGCCAGCTCGTCAGTCTGACAGAAGCCGAACCTGTCGCGTGCTATGCCGAGCTTCTCCGCCAGCTCTCCAGTGCTGGCCGAAGGTTGCAATCCGATGGAGAGGACAACCAGGTCGAACTCCTCCGTTACCTTCTCGCCGTCCTCGCCGGCACATTCGATAAGCAAGTTATGGCTCTGCTGTAATTCTTTTACTCCCGAAGGAATACCTTTCACGTAGCGGATGCCGAACTTGTTCTTTGCCGATTCATAATAGCGCTCAAAGCCCTTGCCGAAGGCCCTGAGGTCATTGTAAAAGATGGTGGGCTGTATGGTGCTCTCATGCTCACGGGCGATAATGGCCTCCTTGGTGGCGTACATGCAGCAGACCGACGAGCAATAGTCATGGTCACAGGTAGTATCCCGCGAGCCGACGCACTGTATCCAGGCAATCTTTACCGGGTGCTGTCCGTCGGAAGGTCGCTGCACCTGCCCCTGGAACGGGCCGGAGGCGGAGAGAACACGCTCGAAATCAAGGCTGGTCAGCACGTTGGGCATCCGACCATAGCCGTACTCGCTTTTTATCCTGGCGTCAAAAGGCTCAAAGCCGGGCGCCAGCACCACCGAACCTACCTGGAGCTCGACCTCTTCCTCCTTCATTTCATGGTCGATAGCCTTCGCCTGGCAGACCGCCACGCACTGCAAACATTCACTGCAGAGGCCGCAGTCCAGACACCGCTCCGCTTCTTTCACTGCTTCCTCTTCGGTAAACGTACCAACTATCTCATCGAAGCCGGAGAGCCTTTTCTCCAGTTCAATGTACTTCGTGTCCAGCCTGGCCTTCTTTTCGTGTTTACCCTCGGGCAGCGGCGCCGGCTCATCTTCCTTCGCCTCACGGCCTTCTTTGAGGTCTAATTTATTGAGGTAGCGGTCGATGGATATGGCCGCCTCGTGGCCGTGCTTGATGGCCTCCACCGCCGACTTGGGCCCGGTAACGCCATCACCGCCGGCGAAGATGCCCGCCTCGTCGGTGGCCAGCGTCAGCGGGTCGGCGATTAACCAGCCGCCGCGCGTGGTCTTGATGCCAGTGTCCTCGGGCAGCACGGAAAGGTCGGTTGCCTGCCCGATGGCGATGATTACCGTATCGCCGCCAACCGATGTGGTTACATTTTCGTCAAAGGCCGGGCTGAACTTGCCCTCGCCATCAAACACGGCGGTGCACTTCTTGAAATTCACACCGCCTGCGTTACCGTTCTTCTCTATTATCTCCGTCGGTCCCCAGGAGTTCATTATCTTGACACCCTCTTCCACCGCCTCCTCAATTTCCCAGGCGTGGGCAGGCATTTCCTCAGCGCTTTCCAGGCAGATAGCCGTTACTTCTCCGGTGCCAAGTCGCCGCGCCGTCCGTGCCACGTCCATGGCCACGTTGCCGCCGCCGATGACCACAACCTTATCCCCGATGTCCACCTTCTTCCCCTGGTTTACATCCCTGAGGAAATCCAGAGCCAGCCGCACCTGCGGCAGGTCAACGCCGGGAATGGGCAGGCTGCGACTCTCCTGCGCGCCTATGGCCAGGTAAATCGCCCTGTAGCCCTGCTTTTTAAGCTCATCAATGCCATGCTTGCCGTTCACCGGCGTATTGAGCTTGAGGCCTATGCCTAAATCAACAATATCCTTAATATCGGCAGCTAGCACGTCCTTGGGGAGGCGGTACTTGGGAATGGCCGACCACAGCTGCCCGCCGGGCTCGGCGTCTTTCTCAAAAACGGTCGCTCGATAGCCGAGCTTCACCAGGTCAAGAGCGCAGGTGAGGCCGGAAGGACCGGCGCCGACCACCGCCACTTTGGGTTTTGATTTATCAATCACCGGCTTTTCTTCCGGTGGGACTTCACCATCTTTCCTTTTCTGCCGGACGATATCGGCGGCAAACCTTTTCAGCGGGGCAATGGCCACCGGCTGGTCGACCTCGTTGCGGTTGCACTCCTGCTCACAGGGGTGGTGGCAGATTCTGCCCAGCACCGCCGGCAGCGGTATCCACTGTTTGACGTGGTCCAGGGCTTCAACGTACTTGCCCTTCGAGATAAGGGCGACATATCCCTGCCCGTTGCAGCCCGCAGGACAGGTGAGCTTGCAGGGCGGACGTGCCGCCTTGCTTATGGATACGGCGCTGGGTATCGCCTGCGGGTACCTCTTGTTGATTGCCTTGCGGTTGTTCAGCCCCTGCTCGAATTCGTTGATTAAGTCAACAGGACAGGCCTCGAAACAGTCGCCGCAGGAACTGCACTTCTCAATATCAACATAGAGCGGTTTCTTGAGCACTTTGACCTTGAAGTCGCCCGCTTCGCCTTCCAGAGATTGAACCTGGGAATTGGACAGAATCTCGATGTTCAGGTGCTTGTCCACCTCTATCAGCTTCGGTGAAATCATGCACATGGAGCAGTCATTGGTGGGAAACGTCTTGTCCAGCTGGGACATCCGTCCACCAATCGAAGTGGTCTCTTCGACCATATAAACTTTAAAGCCGGAGTTGGCCAGGTCGAGGGCACTCTGCATGCCGCAGATGCCGCCCCCCACCACCATCACCGCGCCCACTTTGTGCTGATTCTGCGCTTTCGCTTTACCTTTCCCGGCCATTATAAAAGACCTTTCTCTCTCAGCAGCGGCCTGGGGTCGACGAAATGCCGGGCAAACCACTTATCTGCTTCCGGAGCGCCAAAGGCCAGGCCCATTAGCTCGGTGGAGTAGATAATCGGCACGTTGTACTGTTTCCCGGCCTGCGCCGAAATCTCGTCCTGGTGTGTATCCAGATTTGACTGGCACATCGGGCACGCCACCGTGATGGCGTCGGCCCCGGCCTCCTCGGCCATATCAAACAGCTTCTGTATCATTTTCCAGGCCACCTCGGGCATGGTGAGCACATGTTCAGCGCCACAGCAATCGGTCTTATAGCTCCAGTTCTTCACCTCAGCGCCCAGCGTTTTCAAAATATTGTCCATGGACTCTGGGTTGTCCGCGTCAACGGCATCCGTAATCCGCGGTGGTCGGGTAATCAGGCAGCCGTAGTAGCAGACCGTTTTCAGGCCTTGCAACGGCTTGCTGACTTTTTCCAGAATCTCTTTCTCGCCCACTTCCTCCCAGATGAAGTCAACGAGGTTTTTTATCCTGAAATCGCCTTTATATCCGCCGTTTACCCCTTCTATCTTTGTCCCCGCCCGCAGGGCTTTATCAGCGTGTTTTAATCTGGAGTAGCAGGCCGCACAGGGCACTACCATATCAAGACCCGCCTTATCCGCGGTTTCCAGGTTGCGGGCGGGCAGGGCCAGCGCCAGCATATCATCGGTGGCATGCGCCGAGGCGGCACCGCAGCAGGTCCAGTTCTCAAGTTCTTTCAGGTCGATACCCAGTATCCGGGCTACCGCCGCCACGGACTCGCCGTATTCCCGGGCGATGCCCTCAATGGAACACCCTGGATAATATGAGACCTCCATGCTTACCCTATCTCTTCACTTTCTTAAATATATTCTTCACCTGCCGCCCGGCTCTGACCCTCGGTGGCAGGAGCTTTATCTTGCCGCGTTTGAACATGGCCACGCCGGTGCCGGCCTGCTTCCTCAGGCCATTCAATCCCCCGCTCCTCAATGTATAGACTAC
>JBARQF010000321.1:0-2181 GCA_049643605.1 Dehalococcoidales bacterium | reverse complement strand
ACCACACCTCTTGACCGAAAAACGATTAAAGAACTGACCGCAGGCACCTCCGTGCTGATTTCCGGGACTATCTACACGGCGCGGGACGCCGCCCACAAGCGGCTCGTTGAAGCACTGAAAAAGAGAGAAGAGCTTCCATTTGTCTTAAAAGGGCAGACCATCTATTACGCCGGACCTTCCCCGGCGAGGCCGGGTCGTACCATCGGTTCCGCAGGCCCCACTACCAGCGGCCGCATGGACGTATATACCCCCCGCATGCTGTCCGCCGGTGTGAAGGCGATGATTGGCAAGGGCAGCCGCTCTATGGAAGCGAGAGAGGCGATGCAGAAATATAAGGCGGTATACTTTGTCGCCACCGGCGGGGCCGGAGCCCTGCTTGCTCAGTCGATTAAAAAGGCGGCGGTTGTTGCCTACGAGGACCTGGGCCCGGAAGCAATCAGGATGTTGACGGTGGATAATTTCCCGGCCATTGTGGCCAATGACATCTATGGAAACGACCTCTTCGAGCAGGGCAGAGCCCAGTACCGAAAAGAGAAAGGCTAGCCCATGGAATGTATTTTCTGCCGGATTGTGGCCGGTGAGCTTCCCAGCGATATGCTTTATCAGGATGACGAGGTTATGGCCTTCCGTGATATAAACCCTCTGGCCCCGACCCATATACTGATAATACCAAAGCGGCATATCGCGTCTCTGGCCAATTTGACTGACGACGAAACATCAATAATCGGGCGTATGGCCGCGGTGGCCAACAAGCTCGCCAGGCAGGAGGGCGTTGCCGAAAAGGGCTATCGGCTTGTGATAGGCAGTGGCGAGGATGGAGGTCAGGTGGTGCCCCACCTCCATATGCACCTCCTCGGCGGGAGAAGGCTGTCGGACCGGCTGTGCTAGTCAGCCTTTGGCTTCTCTTTAAAGCGGTTCAGGTAGACAAGTAGCCCGGCGATGCTTTTGGCATCGCAGATGCGCCCCGAGGCTATCAGGTCGGGTATTTCTTCGATTGGCACGCGGACAACGTTGATTGCCTCGGTATCTTCAGCGATTAGCTGGCTCGGCACCAGTCCTGTGACAAGGTAAAGGTAAAGATACTCGGTGCAATATCCCGGCGCCGAATAGAAGCCGCCCAACCTTTGTACCTTCCGGGGCATGTAGCCGATTTCTTCCCGCAGCTCGCGGTTGACTGCCTCTTTGGGGTCTTCACCGGGGTCAATACCTCCGGCCGGTATCTCCAGCAGTTCATTCTCCACCGGCTTGCGGAACTGCTTTACCAGCAGCACATTATTATTCTCATCAATGACGACGACGGCGATACAATCGCTGTGCTCCACGATTTCGCGGGTCGTCTGCCGTCCATTGCTCAACCGGACGGAATCCACCCTCAGCTTCACCGCCCTTCCGTCGTAAATTAGCTGGCTGGAAAGAGTCTCTTCCAAGTGACTAAGCCTTTCGTTCTAAAAATGACGGATTAGTGCTATCTCGCCGCAGTCAGGGAATTTGGGACAATGGAAGCATTCGGTCCAGACCTTGCGCGGCAGCTCCATCTTGTCTATCTCACTGAGGCCAAATTTCTTAAAAAAAGCAGGCTGATAGGTCAGGCAGAAAATGGTGGTGATGCCAAGCGACTCCGCTTCCTTGAGGCAGGCGTTGACGAGCACGGTACCTATGCCCTGTCTCTGGCATTCCTCAGCCACGGCGACGGACTTGATTTCCGCTAGGTCAGACCAGATGATGTGCATTGCCGCACAGGCAAGCACGCGCTCGCCCTTACGGTGGACGAAATAGTCGCGGATGTTTTCGTAGATATCACTCAACGAGCGTGGCAGCATTTCGTCTTTGTCGGCGAAATAATTGATAAGCTGGTGGATTTGGGGTACATCCTGAATTTTGGCTTTTTCTACCGTGCTCAATTTACCGTTTTCCTTTCAGTTTTTGCTCCAGCGAGCGAAAGAAGGCATCTTCAGGGTGGATGCGCAGGAACCGTGTCCGGTGCGGGCTTTGTTTTATCGTGATGGACGCCCCGTCGGAAAGGGGCATATTGATATGCCCATCAATGCTGAGCGTTGCCTGATATGGTGTTGTTACCGTTAGCTGAACTGATGTTTCTGCCGGCAATACGAGTGCATAGGCGGGGCTGAGATGGGGCGTAATGGGTACCAGCAGGAAATCTTTTGACTTTGGGTGCAGAAT
>JBARQF010000320.1:0-3281 GCA_049643605.1 Dehalococcoidales bacterium | reverse complement strand
CCTCTCTACCATACCTTGATACTGATGGGGGTGGGTTGTCTGTTTATTCTCTTCTTAATATTAGTTCAGCCTTTTTATGGTATAAACTTATGGCTATCAGACCAGCTTTTCGTATCTGAACCTCCATCTCCAAATATTGTTATCGTTGGTATAGATGATGAAACCCTTGAAACTCACGGCAGGTGGGTAAACATGCCTCGCGGTCTCCACGCCAAAGCCATTAACAATCTTAGTAAAGCCAAACCGAGTGTAATTGGTTTTGATATTCTTTTTACCGACAGTACGCCTGATGATGAGATGTTGGCCGCAGCGATGAAAAGCGCCGGCAATCTAGTCCTACCTCTGGTTGGTACTCAGCCTCAATCGTCGACTGACCCCATGATTACTTACACTCATATCTTATCGCCGACATCTCCACTGGAACAGGCGAGTACTGTCGTAGGTCATGGTAATATACTACCTGACTCTGATGGAACGATACGACGCCTACCGCTAGTAATCAGAGATGGTAATGGCCAACTCTACCCCGCCTTTAGTCTGGCCATACTTCATACACTGTTTTCGATGCCGCTCCCTCAAGAGTATTTGAGACAAGATGGAGCGCTATATTTACTGGACCGTGTTATACCGGCCGATACTTCCTACGTTTACCGGATAAATTTCGCTCCTGAAGATTCCAGTCGTCCTTATATCTCATACGGAGATGTTATCAGCGGTAATTTTGACTCAATAGCCGTGGAAAACAAAATCGTACTAGTCGGAATGGTAGCTACCGGCGAACTTGATAAGTGGGCAGTTCCGACATCATCCGGCAAAATACCCGGCGTCTATATTCAAGCCGCGACGGTGGACAATATCCTGAAGAATCAGTTCCTGACCGAAACCGGTATTGGTACAACGCTCATGATTCTGTTTCTGCTCGTGGGCATCACTGGATTTACCTTGCCTCACTTCGGGCTTCGTTGGGGAGGAGTAATAGTGGGTGTCCTATTTGCCGGCTATCTGGTAGCCAGTTTCCTTACCTTTGAGAAAGGGTACATCCTGAATATAATGTATCCGTTATTGATGTTACCGGTAATCTACGTCAGCAGCTCTCTCACCCGGAATGTGGCTATGTCAATCGAAAACAACAAGCTAAACCTGAAAGTGGTGGACGGATACAAGGGTACCATCAGGGCCCTGGCAGCATCGATTGATGCCAAGGACCATTACACCCGCGGCCATTCACAGCGAGTAACGGAGTTAGCCTTGCTGGGAGCAAGGTCGCTCAACATTTCACGGGAGGAACTGGAGATTCTAGAGTATGCTGGAATCCTTCATGACATAGGTAAAATAGGCATACCAGATAACATATTGAGTAAGCCTGGTCGCCTGACCCCTGGAGAATTCGATATTATACGACAGCACCCCGGGATAGGAGCCAACATAATGGACGGTATCTCTTTTCTTGAAGAAGCAAGAAAGCTCACCTTGCACCATCACGAGAAGTATGATGGAACTGGTTATCCGGATGGCCTGATTGGTAATGATATCCCTCTGGGCGCTCGGTTATTGGCTGTTGCAGACGCATTTGATAGTATGACCAGCAATCGTTCATACCGGGCCGCCATGAGTACCGAAGATGCTCTCAATGAGTTGCACAAGTGCTGCGGCACACAATTTTGCCCTATCGCCGTAGAAGCGTTCGTCTCTAGCTTTGACACACACGTTATTAAGTCTTCATCTGGACGGTTCTGACAGCTTCCCAATCGAAAAAATCGGCCATTCCGTATAACGACTAGAAACACCCCAGTTGGCAACCGTGGATCTTTAAATCCCGAACATTCGCCTCATTCGCAATGGCCATTGGCTTTAACTTAAATTGCCGAGCCAGATCAAACACTCTGGCACAGGTAAGCTGATTGTTTTCTTTTAATGTTTCAAGCATGGTGATAATTTCACCATCTATATTTTTATGAACCGAGTTATCATAGGGAGTCTTCTCTATTTTAAAGCAACCGATCTGGCAATTCGTTATGCGAATACCTAGTCTATCAGTAATTTTCCCTATGGCAACTTTAGGGACATTGGCTTCTTTGGCTATTTTCCAAGCAACGGGACAGGGTAAATATCCGTCTTTTAATGATGCTTTCACCGTGTCTTCCAGCCGTGAAAGAACTTCTTTGGGAAGGTTACCAGGATTTTCTTGTATCCGAATCCTTGCCTTCTTCTTTTTTCGGTCAGCTTCGTTAAAATCTCGCATTATCTATAACTCTTAACATTATTATGAAGGTATAAAGGGAGCGGAATATGTAACAGTGGCGTTTGATTCATACCTCTTCTTAAAGTCTAGGCTCTCAGCTGATAAAATACAAACGTTGATTACTCACCTCCACTGATGTGAGGGGTATAGGACTCGAACCTTTATCTTAAAATCTTGACTGTGGTGCCAAGAATATACGCATGAAAGGGCAAACATCTCAATGTACGTTCGAAAGTAACAAAATACTATTTTGTTACCTAATTCCGAAAAGCTATTAGATTATCCCGCTTACTGTGAAGACAGTTAGTGGTGAAGCCGCTGGTTCGAGTCCAGCGTAGCTCCCTAAATTGACCAGTAGTTAGCTGATTGTTGTACCTAAGTAGAGACCGAGGTATTCCCGTTTTCGTCTGCCAATTATTCAGCCCCCAAGGAATCTACCCTGGCTTGTAATGGAGCTTTTATGGAGCCAAAGTCCAGCCCTTTCTGAATAGCAAAATCACGAATTGTCATACCGGTAGCCGGAAGTTCTTCTCCGATAATGGCTTCAATTTCCTCTTCGGGAACCCCCCAGTTCAAAACCTCCTTGAAAGTGGTCCTGCCTTTGATAATTCGTTCTGCCGATTCTTCGTGTTCTCCAGTTACGGCACTTGGTTCCACTATTAGCAGCCCGCTAATATCTATGCTGTGTGTGTCTAAGAACGCCACTTGGTCTTCCGTGAGGTTTGCTTGAGCCTTGAGAAGCTCAACCGCAGATTGTGGTAGATACTCATCATCTGAAAGCGTATACGGCAGGCCGGTGTAGAGCGCCATAAATACCTTCACGGAACCAGTGCCTATCTCTACATCTTCCTCCAGATTCGCGTAGGCCTCATGCAGATCCCGACACCCGAAGCCTGCCAGATACTCGATAGCTCCAAGGCCAAATGCCGTCCCCAAGTCAGCAAGAGGTATCTCCCACAGTTCACTTATATGCCCAAAGCTGTAAGAACCACGGATGTCGGCCGGGTTATATTCCCCGGCAAACTCGCCTACCTTAAAT
>JBARQF010000319.1:0-6657 GCA_049643605.1 Dehalococcoidales bacterium | reverse complement strand
GTTGGTATCTATACAACCGGGCCCTGGATTGGAGGTCTAATCGCTCTATCGGCGACAAATAGTTTTGTCATGCCTCTAACCGGATATAGCTGGAGACTAACTTTTGTTTGCTACGGCTGTCTCGTCTTCATCATCGCATTGCTGTGGTGGTTCCTGGCCAGAGATATTAAATCAACCGGGGCTGCAGAAGGGGAAAGCATCGGCAAAACATTCAGCCGGCTCATCAAGATACGAAATGTCCGCCTTATTCTGATAATGGGACCTCTATCATTCGCTATTATGCATGGCTTTACTAACTGGCTTCCCAAAATCATGGAAAACGTTGGTATGTCGCCATCAATGTCAGGGTTCGTATCTTCAATACCTGTTATGGCCGGTATCCCGGCAGTTCTGGTTATTCCCCGGTTGGTACCGCCACGTCTGAGAGGGCGGATTATAGCCCTTCTGTCTTTGGCAGTCACCGCAGCACTTATAGTGTCGGTGAATACATCGGGCGCCCCCATGTTCGTGGGGTTAGTCCTGTTCGGTATTGCAAGTCCCTCCCTGTTCCCCATTGTGATGCTCATATTGATGGATACCCCTGAGGTAGGGGAAAGGCATATGGGACTGGCGGGGGGCATATTCTTCTGCGTTGCTGAGATTGGAGGGTTTACCGGCCCGCTGGTGATGGGGACTCTCGCTGATTTGACCGGGGCTTTCCATGCAGGGGCATTTTTTCTGGCGAGTTTGAGCCTGATAATCTTTATGATGACATTATTGCTAAAAGCAGCGCCTGAACCCCACTCTCCATAGGAGCTACTGTTTACTCCATAGTTTAATACTCCAGGTTGAATTAACTCTTCAAAACACCAGCAGTTTCCAATATTCTCCAAAATGTGTAATCTGCATAATGGACAATCGTTCCGACAAGGCTTCTCCTGACATTTTCACCTTCCATTGAGTGAGCACCAGCTATATGGGCAATCTTTTCTGGTAAGCCTACAGATAGTGCGATGTGAACACCGTATACGGGATGTCGAATTGAAGGCCAACCGGTAACACTGGGGTCAGATTTCCACCTCTTTTGATTGGCGGCGTCAAACTCAAAAGGCTTGCCAAGGTCGTGGCAGAGTCCACCTGCTAGCACCTCGTCCATGTCTACGTTGAATTGCGGGAAAGTGTCTTTGAATTCCTTTGCGATAGCGGCAGATAAACGAGCTACCGACCTGAGATGGTCTGCCTGGGTACCGGTCTTCATCTCAGGGGTACCGGGATTTCCCGACGCCGGGATATCTTCAATCTTCTTATAGCCACTTGTGGCCAATGACGCCGCCCAGGCATCGTAAACCTTTTCTCTTAGTTCCCGGTCGTTAATCTGTTTTGCTTCCGGAAGAGCTTTGATTACCCCATCGCGTATCTTTTTGTCGATCTCCATTTCTAATACCTCCTGCAGCAGTTATTTTCAGGGTGATTTCATCTTAAATGAATTGAATTATAGACCTATTTGGCGGAATGTCAATATCAGGAGCGCCAATAAGCGGTTCATCTTATTTGACATCGCGGTGAGGATAATTTATTATCACTCTTACCCTGACAAATTAAAGGAGAAGATTATGCTTGGAGATCTAACCGATAGAGTAGCCTTTGTAACGGGAGCAGGCCGGGGGATAGGCCGGAGTATCTGTCTGGTCATGGCGGAGCAAGGTGCCGATATAGTTCTGGCGGACGTAAACCCGGAAGGGGCACTTAAGGTAGCCGAGGAGGTAGAGAAGCTGGAGCGTAAGGCTTTGGTGGTGCAGGTGGACGTTGCCAAGAGGGACTCGGTAGGTGCCGCGGTCAGAAAGGCGCTGGATACCTTCGACCATATAGACATCCTGGTCAACAATGCCTCGGTGGTCTATGCTCCCGGGCGGATAACTGCGGAAGACGGTACGGATACGGACGAGGACTGGCACTATGTCCTCACTGTGAACTTGTTGGGCCCCGTATATTGTTGTGAGGCCATTTTACCGCATATGAAGGAGAGGCGGTACGGCAAGATAATCAACCTCGGTTCCATTGCCGGGCATGCCTCACGTCCCCCGCATCCATCAGGACTGGGAATCCCCAATGCCTACCCTGTGAGCAAAGCGGCCCTCCTGAGATATACCAAGGCGCTGGTTCATCAGGTCTCCGAGTTTAACATAAACGTAAATGCCATCTGCCCTTCAATGGTATGGACCCCCACCCCCCGGGAACAAATCGAAGAGATGATTCGCGCCAGGCCGGAACTGGTCGGCAGGGACCCCCACGATGTGTACGTTGAGACACGTAGGTCGGAGGTACCATTACGCCGTGAGCAGGCACCGGAGGATATCGCCGCGATGGCGGCTTTCCTTGCCTCGGAAGACGCACGCAATGTGACGGGGCAGTGCATACACGTTGACGGCGGCATGATACTGCGCGATTAATCAGGCCATCGGCTTTATTAATCGCCAAGCCGGATACTATAGCCGGGTCGTGCTATAAGAGCAGGTCAGGTCTATTAAATTTGCCAGACGACCGCTGCTTAAAACTTTATTCTGCGGATGCCATGTCCTGCAGAAGCTCAGCAGCACGGGCTGGGTTGAATATACCACAGGCGCACTGTTTTGCCAGCTCCTTGCCAGCTTCATCAGCGGTTATCTGCCCCGCTTTTATATCGTCAACCAGCGACTTCACCAGGTTAGAAGCCACCATGCCGTGACCGCACATGGTAGTAACTTCCTGGATGTCCTTGGACGGTAATTTCTTGGTGTTTCCCCAGATACCTGCCGAGAAATCAAGCGAGTGGGACTTAAGGCCGGCCGCTTCGCAGATACAGTCTACCGAGTCAAACGGACCACTGACCACCACTGACATCCCCAGGTCAGCGTCTTTAAGCTCCTGCAAGACTTTAGTTGCCGTATCGCTATCAATAAAAACGCCATGCACGATGCTGGTGCTGCTGACCTTAGACACTATGTCATCCATATTGGAATTAAACATATTGCCGCTCCGCATGTCGCCTGCGTTGACCGGGTTATGGCGCAGCATGATTCTCAGAAACTCGCGCATTTTTTCGTCGGCCCCGTCTTCATTAAACCCCTTGGCTGCCATACACAGAAAGATGTAGTCTTTATCTAAGCTCTCTTTATTTCCCTGACGGTGCAAAGTATGTGTCATTTATGATTCCTCCTTGAATAAAGGGCGACCCAGGCCAACGTTGACTTTACCGTTGATGTATAAAGGCACTTCAAGTTCCTCCAGAGGCTTTTCACAGAGCGCGGAACCATCTGCCTCAAGTTTGGTCGAGATAGTCAGGGTAAAAACCGATTCAATCTGTGAAGCGGCCTCCCTTAGCGCTTTAATCACCGCCGGTATATTATCAACCTTAGTGATGCTCTCAATCATGGCCGAGCACACTTTTTCACTGAGAACTTCACTGTTTATCTTGCCGGTGCTCTTGTCCACCATAAGATGAGTGACCGGATTATCGTCGGCAAACTCTACCCCCGTTTTAGCCATCGCCTGGGCTATCTTCTCTACATCGTAGAATCTAACCCCGACACCGGGGCGACCCATCTCCGCAGTTATACCAACAAGACCTCTCCTGAAACGGCCGGTAACATCGGTGGTCTTCGCTTCTTCCGTACCTCTGCCGGGAACCCTGGTCTCCTTGTGCACTATGAGCGGATTGGAAAAAGCAACCCTCACCGAACGGGGCCACTCATGAACTTCCTCAACAAAGGCATCAACCGGGCATACCTCTGCTCTTAAACAGACCCCACATTCAACACATTCATCCTGGTCAATCTTGGCTACCTTGGCTGCCCGGTCCATGATGATAGCACTCATCGGACAATAAGGCACACATAGCCGACATCCAATACATTCTTCGTTAATAATCATGCATCAACCTCCAATTTCTGCATATACCTTATAATAAAGCTTTCAGAAATATTCTAGCAAATCCTGCCGATTTTTGCTAACTCTTGCTCTTGCGTACCGTAATTGTATATCGGCGTTCTTTTATTGGTTTTCAGGGAATACAGCAAGCCCGGACTCTCAATGTGGCGCCCCGCCCAAGAGGAGAATGCGCGGAGGCTGGTCCGTGAGGCGTATGGTACTCGTTTGAGGATTGATGAGCTCCGTTTCGTGACGTGAGGCCCCATTGGCAACCGTGATAAGCTGGTACTATACTATTACCACTATGACCTTAATTGCACTTGGGTTAGTTCTCCTGTCAGCTATAGCCCATGCTTCCTGGAATTTACTGGCGAAGAGAGCTACAAATCATGAGCTATTTATCTGGTGGATGCTGATATCCATCAGCATACTTCTTTCTCCTTTAGCGATTGTATTATTGTTGACAGAATCAATCATCTATCCTGGTTGGTGGTTCGTACTGGGCACTGTGATATTACACGCACTGTATTTCGTATTGCTCGGGCGGAGTTATACCTACGCCGACCTCTCGCTTGCTTATCCTATTGCTCGAGGCATCGGACCCGCGCTTGTCCCGATACTCGGGGTGGTCATTCTACAGGAAACCATATCTCCACTGGCCATAGCCGGAATCATTCTGGTTATCTCCGGTATATATACCGTTTATTGGTGGGGTCATTTTCAGCAATTCTTTCGAGACCCTCTAAGGCTTTTTCATGATGTCGGGGTTAGATATGCCATGCTCACTGGTATTGTCAACGCAGTACAGTCAGTATGGGACAAGGTGGGTGTGGGTTACGTGAACCCGTTTCTCTATATGTATTTGCTGGCGCTTGGTGGCGCCATCGTGCTTTCCCCATATATGATTCACGCCCACGGCAAAGGGGCTGTCCGAATCGAGGGTCAAAGAAATCTCAAAATTGTCCCCATCGCCGGTCTGCTCATGTTTCTTGCTTATGGATTAGTGCTACTGGCTATGCAATTCACGCAAGTGAGTTATATCGTCCCGGCGCGGGAAATCGGTATAGTAATTGGGGTTTTGTTGGGCACTATTATACTGGGCGAGTCATTCGGCAGGGGACGAATTATCGGCTCGTGTTTAATAGCATCGGGGGTGGCACTCATCTCTATTGCCTGATGAATCCGAGGCAGCGCCTCGCACAATAGAGGAATGCGCAAGAGGTCACCAGCTCACTGTAGCGCTTGAGGTAACCCGATTTCACCCTGGACTGAAACGGGGGCAGATTGGCCATGCGCCTGGCCCGAGATATAATACCCGGGGTTAATAATCGCTATATCAATGCCGATCCAGTTAAGCTCGGAGAGAGCCTTCTAAAATATTCTCCCATCAGGCTTATCAGGCATGAGCAGGCGGGGGAGAGCTTGGTGGAGACGGGGGAGGGTCGAACTCCATCGTACCCAACAGTTCAAAGACTAGTTAGGGAACGACGAGCATTAGCGGTTACTTTCCATGTAAAAGAGCAGATCTGACTTTTAATCAGGGTGTCACAGGTTCGAGACCTGTACGGCCTACCAAAGCTGGAAGACCTTCCCTGTCAGAGAGTTTTCGAAAGAATCAGGCTGTCAAGACACTAGGTCAACCGAAACCATGATTTTATGCTATTATTACCAAAATATCAAATAGCTGAGTCCTTAAAAAGGTTCCTTTTTCCGGAATGGGAAATTTTTATCAATTTATCGTCTTGCTTTCTGTTCACAACGGTATTATTATATCGTGACACAGGAGTGAAACAAGTATGCCAACAAACGTTTTCATTAGTTTCGAGCGTCACAATCTGCAACAAGTTTATGATATACGTGCTCTAGCGAGTAATCCTATACATGAACTCGAATTCTATGACCGTTCAGAATTAAAACCTGTCCTAGATAAGGCAGGAAAACCTTTGCCATATCAGCCCGATGATCCTCCAAGGTCAGCGCCTATTAAAAGACAACTCAGAGGTTTGTTAAAATTGACAACAAAGATGGTTGTTGTAATTGGTGAATTCACTCACAGAAGTAGTTGGGTTGAATGGGAAATTCAATCATTTTATGACAGGCATAACGCCATTTCTGGTGATGGGAATAGACGTATTCTTGGGATGTACGTTCAAGATACACATAGTGATATTGTACTTCCCAACATACTCAGAACTTACTCGATTCCATTAGCTAAGTGGGATATGCATGCTCTAAGCACGTGGATAAATGCCAATCCGAGTCATGAGCTGCCGACACTCCCATATCTTTTCTTATAAAGAATGGCCATTAATCATCGGGTTTCATGTTTAGAAATCAGGCGTGATAATTAGTGAGCCTTTTTGGGAATATAGCATTTTAATTGATATAATATAAACACAATAGAACATATATGATCTAATGTAATTTAATATACGCTATCAATGGACTCATATAAAGCTTAAAAAGATGCTGAGGTAGGATTTGGTCAACATAGAACATCTACGCATGATTCAGGGTGTCATTAATAGAATGGCTCAGGTTTCATTCATATTAAAGGGATGGACAGTAACTATAGTTATAGCGATGTTTGGTTTTGCAGCTAATACTTCGACTCCATGGTTAGGTCTGCTTACTTTGTTCCCTTCGCTACTTTTTGGTGGACTCGATGCCTACTACCTAAAACAAGAGCGCCTATTCCGTTGTCTTTACGAAAAGGTTCGTCTCGATCCAGATGGGAAAATAATACCTCCGTTTTCAATGAAAACTCAACCC
>JBARQF010000318.1:0-3934 GCA_049643605.1 Dehalococcoidales bacterium | reverse complement strand
ACCCGGGAAGAATTAGAAACGATTGCCGCCGGGGGACTCGCCGCCAGCCCCATCCACCAGGTTTTAATCGAACAATCGGTGACCGGCTGGAAAGAAATAGAGTACGAGGTCATGCGCGACGCCGCCGATAACTGCATCACCGTCTGCAACATGGAGAACTTCGACCCCATGGGCGTGCACACCGGCGACAGCATAGTGGTCGCCCCCAGCCAGACGCTGACCAACAAGGAGTACCAGATGCTGCGCACCGCCAGCCTGAATATTATCCGGGAGCTGGGGGTGGAGGGGGGCTGCAATGTCCAGTTCGCCCTGGACCCGCAGAGCCAGCAGTACTACGTCATCGAGGTCAATCCCCGCGTCAGCCGCTCCTCCGCCCTGGCCAGCAAGGCCACCGGCTACCCCATCGCGCGGGTCGCCAGCAAGATAGCCGTGGGCAAGCGGCTCGACGAGATACCCAACGCCGTCACCGGCAAGACCATGGCCTCCTTTGAGCCGGCGCTCGACTACGTGGTGGTCAAGATACCCCGCTGGCCTTTTGATAAATTCGCCACCGGCGACCGCGTTACCGGCATGCAGATGAAGGCCACCGGCGAGGTCATGGCTATCGACCGCACCTTCGAGGCGGCGCTGCAGAAAGCGGTGCGCTCGCTGGAGTTCGGCAAACGCTCCCTGCTCTGGGAAGACCCGCAGTGGGAGCATGACGCCGATATCGAAAAGTACCCGCTCTGGCCCAACGATTTGCGACTCTGGGCGCTCATGGCGGCGCTGCGGCGCGGCTCATTGCCCGAAGAGCTTTCGGCACAGACCAGAATTGACCTGTGGTTTCTGGACAAGCTCCAGAACATTGTAAATATGGAAAGAGACCTCCTCTCCCAGACGCTGGCCCCGGAACTGCTGCGGCGGGCCAAAAGGCGCGGCTTCTCCGACGAGCAAATCGGCACGCTGGCCGACCGCCTTCCCGAGCAGGTCAGGCAGCTGCGCCACGACTGGAACATGCGCCCCGTCTACAAGATGGTGGACACCTGCGCCGCCGAGTTCGACGCCGCCACCCCCTATTTCTACTCCACCTACGAGCAGGAGAACGAGGCCTTAGCCGAGCACCGCGACAAGGCAGTGGTCATCGGCAGCGGCCCGATACGCATCGGGCAGGGCATTGAGTTCGACTACTGCAGCGTGCATTCGGCCTGGGCGCTCCACGAGGCCGGTTACCAGAGCATCATGGTCAACTCCAACCCGGAGACCGTCTCCACCGACTTTGACACCAGCGACCGACTCTACTTCGAAGCCCTTGACGAGGAGAGCGTGCGTGACATTCTGGAAAACGAGGGCAACGGCAACGGCGCCACGCCCTCAATCGTGCAGTTCGGCGGGCAGACCGCCGTCAACCTGGCCACCCCCCTTGCCAGTGCCGGCATGCCCCTGCTCGGCTCCAGCGCCGAGGCCATTGACCTGGCCGAAGATCGTCGCCGCTTCGAAAACTTCCTGAGTGACCTGGGCATACCCCAGCCGCCCGGGGCCGGCGTTACCTCGGTGGAAGAAGCCGTCACCGTTGCCGGGCTCATCGGTTACCCGGTGCTCGTCCGCCCCAGCTATGTGCTCGGCGGGCGGGCCATGGAGATAGCACACAACGCCGCCGAGCTCTCCCGCTACGTGGGCTTCGCCATGGAGCTGGACACCGGCCACCCCGTCCTCATCGACAAGTACCTGGAGGGAAAGGAGGTGGAGGTTGACGCCATCGGCGACGGAGAAACGGTGCTTATCCCCGGCATCATGGAGCACATCGAACGCGCCGGCGTGCACAGCGGCGACTCCATGGCGGTCTATCCCGGACTTAACCTGACCCGCCAGGAAGTGAATACCGTCATTGATTATACCGTCCGCATCGGGCTGTCCCTGAAAATCAAGGGGCTGATGAATATCCAGTACGTCACGGTGCCGCGGCGGGCAGGCCTGGGCTCTTCGGTCTATGTGCTGGAGGTCAATCCACGCTCCAGTCGCACCGTCCCGTTCCTCTCCAAGGTGACCGGAGTACCCATGGTGAAGGTGGCCACCCGGGTCATGCTCGGTGTCAGCCTCAAAAAGCAGGGGTATAAAACCGGCCTATGGCCGGAGCAGCCACTGACGGGGATAAAGGCGCCCGTCTTCTCCATGTCGAAGCTGCTCGGCGTGGATACCTACCTCGGCCCGGAGATGAAGTCCACCGGCGAGGTGATGGGCATTGATGTCAACTTCAACGCCGCCCTGGCCAAGGCGCTGCTCGCCGTGGGCATGATGCTGCCGCCGCAGGGCGCCATACTATTAAGCATCGCCGACCGGGACAAGCCGGAGGCACTGCCCGCCATCAGAAAGTTATCCGAACTTGGCTATGCGCTCTACGCCACCGAAGGCACCGCCGGCATGCTCGAGGCCGCCGGGCTGTCTGTGACCAGGATAACCAAGAAGCTGAGCGAGGGGCACCCCAACGTGGTCGATGTCATCAGAGACGGCACGGTAAAGGGCGTGGTCAATACCATCACCGGCGGAGAGGCCTCCCTGCGCGACGGTTTCCATATCAGACGGGCCGCCGTTGAGAAACAGGTGCCGTGCTTCACCTCGCTGGATACCGTCCGTGCGGCGGTGGAAGCGCTGTCCAATCCCAACCAGACATATCTTGTGCAGCCCCTCCCCGAATACCGCAGAAAGGAAATAAAATGAATTTAATCGACGCCGAGGTTATTGAGAATCGCCGGGTCCTGCCCGGCCACAAACACGTTCACGCACGGGGCATAATGAGCAGCTGGCTCATCTGGCTGCAGTGCCCGGAAATCGCCCGCGAGGCAATGCCGGGGCAGTTCGTCATGGTGCGCTGTGGGCCGGAGACCACCCTGCCTCGCCCCTTCAGCGTCCACCAGGCGGATGGCGACCGTATCGCTCTGCTCTACGCCGTGCGGGAAGACGGTCGGGGTACTGAATGGCTGAGCCGACAGAAATCCGGAGTATCAGTACCGATATTCGGGCCGCTGGGCAACGGTTTTGCCCTGCCCTCCACACCACAAAATCTGTTGCTGGTGGCCGGCGGCATCGGCATCGCTCCGCTGTATTTTCTGGCACAGCGCGCCGTCAGAAATAATTATAAAGTAACGCTGCTCTACGGCACCGTAGACCAAAATCGTTATCCGGTTGCCCCGGAAATAGACGCGGTGGCGGTTACTGAAGACGGCTCGGTGGGGGAAAAAGGATTTGTAACTGATCTCCTGCCCCGCTTTGTGGAACAGGCCGACCAGGTCTTTGCCTGCGGGCCGATGCCCATGTACCATGATATGTTCAGACGCAGGCAAGAGCTAAAGCTGGAAGGCAGGCCGGCGCAGGTTTCTCTTGAGGTGCGGATGGGCTGCGGGGTGGGCGTCTGCTACGGCTGTACTATCAAGACGAATCACGGACTAAAACAGGTCTGCAAGGACGGGCCGGTGTTTAATCTGGATGAGATTTTATGGGATGAGCTAAATTAAGGCAAAATAATATGATAATATTGACATAATAGAAATTAAATACTGACCAAGTTGTTATAGACAATGGATATTAAGCAAATTCGAGAGCAAACTCATAAGGAAATGAGAATCCCCATCTTTATAAGCCAATTTGTTATTTCCTCATTTAAGCGAGCCTTAATTTATACCCTAATAGCAATAATGCTCTCCCTATTATTCTATTTTCTAGCAGGAAATATTATTAAAATTAGTAGCAATAATTTTGTGGCTATAATGTCATCAACCTCTGCTGCTTCTGGTGCACTACTAGCTGTATCAATAGCATTCTATACCTTTCTGGGCCGTTATATGGCAGATTGGAGAGACCGCTTATATGAAAGATTCATAAAAGAGAGGGATGAATTAAAGTCACAAATACAAATTTCTGCGAAACATCATCCTGAAATTTCGAGACGGTTGGTTGACCT
>JBARQF010000317.1:0-9509 GCA_049643605.1 Dehalococcoidales bacterium | reverse complement strand
GTGTAGGCAGCGCTGGGAGTAATATCAAATAAATCACCTGTGGGGACTTCCCCACAGGTGGTGTTTTCCGATAGGTTATCGGTTATTGGGCTCCAGTTGGGCTGGCTGGCGGAGACATTGGAAGTGGCTACGTCGGCGGAGGGGTCGCCAACGCCAATCGTCGCTACACCAGTGACGTAGGTATAAGCAAAACTGCCCCCCAGGGCTAGAAAAGCTATAGCCAAAATTATAATCAGATATTGCCTCTTCCACCGTCCCACCATAATATAAATATAACATACAAGTATAAAGGTAGTCATAAAAAATATAAAAATGCCCTAATCATTTTATGAACATTCCATAAAGAATCGCTGCGTCATTTTACTGCAGCATAACTCGTTTTACCCCCCTTTGAACAAAAGTCCAAATTGTCTAATGGCTTACTTACCGGTGGATTAAACAATCTGGCTTTTTGTTAAATAAATCGTATTTACAAGCCGGGGATTCTATAAATTTGTCGTAACAGCCACACGCCCAGGAGTTTAATTATCCCCCCAAACTCCGCCAACAGTTTTTATCACTACAATGCACTGTATAAGCATATCTGCCTAGCTCAAGCCAATTCAAAATAAGCATAAAACGACGAAGGGAAGATATACAATTTAGGTATTTAAGGCAGTCGGAAATAAGTATTACAGCGGATGTTAGCTTATACAATAAGGTCGTAAGCTAATAATGGAAATAAGAAAAGGAGGTGACTGAGATGGAATGGCAAATTATCGTAGCACTGGTGATTGCAATACCCATCATCCTTTTCCCGGTAGCGTTCGTCTGGTTCCTGAACATCGGTGGTATCTATGCCTCCGTCAAGGAAGCCCGGGCAAGGCGAGTTGCCCATGCGAAGGGAACGAAGGCGGCATTAGAGGCTAAGTAGTATATTGCTGTGGACAGATGAGAACATACCAACCGATGAAAGAAGAGGGGGTTGATAGTAGAGAACAAAATCTCTTAATTGCCCCCCCTTTTTTATGCGACAAATATAGGTGCAAAGGAGGAGACGCTTTGTGGAACTAAACCGTAGAGATTTTCTGAAGCTATCGGGAACAGGTTTCAGTGCCGCCGTAGCTCTCGCTTTCCTCCCTGACGGAACTGTGATGGCTGCCCCCAGAGAGTTTCCGTTAAAAAAGAAGGTCAAAGAGACGACTACCATCTGCTGTTACTGCGGTGTTGGCTGTGGAGCCATTGTAGCTGCCTACGAGGATGGAATCATCAAAATAGAGGGAGACCCTGACCACCCCATCAACGAGGGCGCGCTGTGCAGCAAGGGACTGGCTATGTCTCAGATACACCAGGTAAATGGCAAGCC
Source organism: Dehalococcoidales bacterium (assembly GCA_049643605.1). Lineage (GTDB taxonomy): Bacteria > Chloroflexota > Dehalococcoidia > Dehalococcoidales > RBG-16-60-22 > E44-bin89. The sequence goes on along the minus strand of JBARQF010000317.1, from coordinate 8,164 downwards.
TAACCAGTACCGGCTTACCAGGCCCCTGTATCGGGCTCCAAACGCAACCGACTGGGAAGAGAAATCATGGGGCTGGATGATAGAGACAATCGCCAGGAGAGTTAAGGCCACCCGTGATAAATATTGGAGTGGTAGAGCCAGCCGGACTGATGCTATCGCCAGTCTCGGTGGTGGCGAGCTGGATAATGAAGAGTGCTATCTGCTGTCCAAGATGAACCGTGCTCTCGGCGTGGTGTATTTAGAGCACTGCGCCCGTATATGACACTCCGCCACTGTCGCCGGTCTGGCGGAAAGTTTCGGCAGAGGCGCTATGACCAATCACTGGATTGACATCAGAAACGCCGACTGCATCATGATTATTGGCTCCAACGCCGCGGAAAATCACCCCCTATCTTTCAAATGGGTTACCAGGGCTATGGAGAGGGGAGCCAAGCTTATCCATGTTGACCCGCGCTTCACCCGCACCTCTTCCAAGGCCGATATATATGCGCCGTTAAGGTCGGGGACGGACATAGCCTTTATCGGCGGAATGATAAACTACATACTCAACGACATGGAGCAAAATCCCGAAAATTACAATATGGAATACATCAAGCAGTACACTAATGCTGCTTTTGTGGTTAACGCTGGATTTACCTTTGAAGACGGATTATTTGGTGAAGTGAGTGACGGTAAGTATACCGCAACGGCTAAGGAAGCGTGGAAATATGCCGATACCGAACCCCCTGCTACAGACCCTGCTTTAAAAGACTCCGATTGCGTGTTCCAACTGCTCAAGAAGCACTACTCTCGCTATGACGTGGATACGGTCTGTAATATCACCGGCACGCCGAAGGATATATATATGGATGTTTGCCGCACCTTCTGTGCCACGGGGCAGAAAGGTAAAGCCGGAACCATTATGTATGCCATGGGAACTACCCAGCATACCTATGGCACCCAGAATGTCAGGTCCTACGCCATACTCCAGCTCCTGCTGGGCAACATGGGGGTTGCCGGCGGTGGCATAAACGCACTGCGAGGCACCTCCAATGTTCAAGGGTCCACTGACATGTGCCTGCTAAGCCATATCCTGCCTGGTTACCTGGCCGTGCCTCAAGAAGGTGACACTGACCTTGAAGCTTACCTTAAACGAGTCCGCCCTTCAACCATCACGCCTCAGGGCTTGACCGGAGATAAAAGCGCCAACTGGTGGAGCAATTACAAAAAATATATGGTGAGCCTGCTTAAGGCATGGTATGGCGGTGCTGCCACCAGGGATACTGACTTTTGCTTTAATTATCTACCCAAGTGTGACCCCAGCGTAAACTATACCCACATCGGGATGTTCGAGGCAATGGGCCAGGATAAAATCAGGGGACTCTGGGTTTGGGGGCAAAACCCGGCATCGGGTGGCCCCAATTCCAATGGAGAGCGCGAGGCGCTGGGAAATCTGGACTGGCTCGTCGTCGCCGACATCTGGATGAATGAGACCTCGGAATTCTGGCAGAGGCCCGGGGTCAATTCGCCTGACATCAAGACCGAGGTTTTTGTCCTCCCGGCGGCTTGTTCCTATGAGAAGGAAGGGAGCATCAGCAATAGCGGCCGATGGGTACAGTGGCGCTACAAAGCAGTAGAGCCACCGGGAGAGGGTATGCCTGACCTGGAAATCATGAACCTCATTATGCTTAAGCTGAAGGAACTCTATCAGGCGGACAGCTCTGCCCCCCAGGCCGAGGCCATTACCAGTCTCGACTGGAATTACGGGGTGCATATCACTGCCGATGCCGTCGCCAGAGAGATTAATGGCTACGACCTGACCATCGGCAAACAGGCGGAAAGCTTTGGCAAACTCAAGGATGACGGCACCACCAGTTCCGGAAACTGGCTCTACTGCAACATGTACACTGAGGCAGACGGTAATAAAGCCAAGGGGCGAAACACGGTAGATTCACACCCCAACCAAATCGGGCTGTACTCCAACTGGTCCTGGTGCTGGCCGCTGAACCGACGCATTATCTACAATCGGGCATCGGTTGACCTGGATGGAGTGCCCTGGGATAGGGAGCACCCGGTCATCCTTAACTACAATCCTGCGACGAAATGGCAGGGTGATATTCCCGACGGCGGCTGGCCGCCGATAAGTCAAGCCGAAGAGGGAGAGAAATACCTGCCCTTTATCATGAAGCCGGAAGGTGTAGCGCGTCTCTGGGGCTACGGCCGTGCCGATGGACCAGTACCTGAGGTCTATGAGCCCTGGGAGAGTCCATTAGACAAAAACCTGATGTCAGGCACCCGGCATAACCCCTGTGCCTTTATCGGAAAATATAGAAATGAATACAGCACATCCGACCAGTTCCCTTATGTAGGCACCACCTACCGCTGCACTGAGCACTGGCAGACCGGTATCATGACCAGAAGTCTTCCCTGGCTGGTAGAGATCATGCCGGAGATGTACGTAGAAATGGATGAGGAACTGGCTGCCGAAAAGGTCATCAGAAGTGGTGATAGAGTTATCGTGAGTAACGCGCGCGGCGAGGTTAATGCCGTAGCTGTGGTCACCCAGCGGTTCCAGCCGCTGAAAGTGGGCGGGAAGACCATTCACCATATTGGTATCCTCAACCACTGGGGATACAGCGGCATGGCAAAAGGTGATAGCGGTAACATTCTTACGCCCCATGTTGGCGACGCCAATACAACCATCCCGGAATACAAAACTTTCCTGTGTAATGTAAGGAGTGCAAGATGAGTAAAGCAGTACTGTGCGACGCTACTAAATGCATAGGGTGCCGGGCCTGTCAGGTGGCCTGCAAGCAGTGGAATGAGCTGCCCGCAGTGGCGACTACCAACACGGGCACTTACGAGAACCCTCCGAGAATGGATGCCTACACTTTTACCAAGATACACTTTACCGAGGTGGAAGATAACGGCAAGTTCCAGTGGGTCTTTAATAAACTCCAGTGCATGCACTGTGAGCATCCGGCGTGTGTAGAGGCTTGTATTGTAGGTGCTTTAGAGAAGAGGCCAGATGGACCAGTAATCTACGATGACCATAAATGCATCGGCTGCCGCTACTGTCAGGTAGCCTGCCCCTTTGGCATACCGAACTTCGAATGGGATAAGCCGATACCGTGGATCCGTAAGTGCACCTTTTGTGCCGACCGACAGGGGGCAGGTCTCAAACCAGCCTGTGTTACTACCTGTCCCACCGGTGCTCTCAAGTTCGGCGAACGCGATGACCTCATTGCCGAAGCCAGAGAACGTATTGCAGCTGCACCAAGTAGATATGTTGACTACATCTATGGAGAGAAAGAGGTAGGCGGTACGTCCTGGCTATATCTGTCCCCCGTCCCCTTTGAGAAACTGGGATTTGCCAGCCACAGTTCTGAGCCGGTGACTGTCAATGCGGCGCGTGCCATGGGTGCCGTTCCTCCGGTGCTTCTGGGCGTAGCCGCAGCTATGACCGGCATATACTGGCTTACTAAACGCCGACAGAAGCTTAGCCAGGCAGAAGACAGTAATAAAGAAAAAACAGGGGTGACAAAATGATGCAACAGAAACGCACATTTCCTATTGGCATATCTATCCTGACCCTGGTAGTTATACTTGGTCTCATCCCGATGGTCATTCGTTACGTCAATGGGCTTGGTGCCGTCAGCAACCTGAGCGACGGCCGACCCTGGGGGTTCTGGATCAGCTTCGACCTGTACTGCGGCGTGGCTCTGGCAGCAGGAGGTTTCACGTTAGCGGGGTGGGTCTACCTCTTTAACCGAGAGAAATATCATGCTGTAGCTAGGCCCGCAGTTTTGACTGCGTTCTTGGGCTATACGCTGGTGATTCTTGCCCTGCTGGTAGACCTGGGACAACCCTGGTACATCTGGCACGCCATAATTTACTGGAACATTCACTCCCCGCTGTTCGAGGTGGCAGTGTGCGTGATGATGTATACTGCTGTGCTGGCACTGGAGTTTTGTCCTGCGGTATTTGAGGGCTTAAGTAAGAGCAACCTTCCAGTCATCAGGCGATTCAACTGGCACATCCCTTTGCGAGTTATTCGGACGATTCAGATTCCCCTGGTGATTGCCGGTGTCGTTCTCTCAACTTTACACCAGTCCTCTCTGGGCTCAATGTTGTTGATGATGCCGGAGACATTGCATCCCTTATGGTACACACCGATACTGCCGATTCTATTCCTGGCTTCGGCAATAGCCGTAGGGCCGGCCATGGTTATTTTCGAGACTACACTTAGCAGCAAGGCATTCGGTCACAAGTTACCTCTGGATATCCTTAGCGGCTTGGGCAAGGCGATTCCCTATATTCTCGGCATATACCTGCTGCTGAAATTAATAGACCTGATGGCGACGGGAGAAATAGGCTTAATTTTTACGGCATATCCGCAAAACATGCTGTGGTGGAGTGAAATAATCATCGGGGTCATTTTGCCAATAATCCTCTTCTCCATGCCCAGCGTGAGGCAAAGCAGGAGCGGGGTATTCTGGAGCGCGGTTCTGGTCGTCCTGGGACTGATACTTAATCGTTTTAACGTAAGCATGCTGGCTCTGGCTATGCGACCGGGCTTTACTTATTTCCCTCATTGGATGGAAATTGCCATATCAGCAGCACTCGTCGCCGATGCTTTGCTTGTTATCTGGCTGGCTCACCGGTTGCTGCCCATGGTCAGCCATGAAGAAGCAGTCTAAAAAGGGGGATACCACAGATGTAGGCGACGGTAACCCAAAAAGATAGAGAAATCACCGGGGTTAACCTGCCCGCTAAAAACCAGGGCAATTATATGGTATGCCCAAGGTAACAACAGCTTGTTTGTTACCTTATTGCCCAATCGACGATATATTACCTTAATCATCAAAGACGAGTTTTCCACTCTAACAGTCGTGACTAAATTTCGCACGTCCAGGAATGAGGCTATTCATAGTGCGTTGACAATAAGCTAGCATGGGATTACCATCTGCTAATCTGACAACCAAAGTCCCCGGATTACTTTGACTTCCCTGTCTAAACTCGTCTCTGTGGTAAAACCAAGCTTTTTCGCCAGTCTAATCATTTTCCAATTGTCTTGCATTACTATCCCGTAGATGCTTTTCAGCTCTCTTTCCCGGCTGATGTCGATCAAGATGTTGAGAAGCTTCGTGCCCAGGCCATTAGCTTGAAAGTCGTCAGCCACTACAATGGCAAGTTCACCAGCCCCTGTGTCAGGTTCAATTATAAGCCGGCCAACGCCAACATTCCTCTTCTCGTCACCTGAGTTGTATTCAGCGATGATGGCCATCTCATGTACGTAATCAATATTGCAAAACTGGGTGAGCATCTCTGGGGTGGCCTCGGCAATTCTGTCGAAAAACCTGAATCTGGATGATTCGACAGATAGATGTTCGATAAACTCTTTTTCCAGAAGTTTATCTCCCTGACAGATAGGCCTCAAGATAACGAGCCTACCGTCCCTGCAAGTCCAGTCCTCTATATATCTGGCAGGGTAGACCGATTTGCCATTGTTATCAAATCCCTGTTCCGCCATAGTAGCGTAGTGGTTTTTAGCCTCCTGCCTTTATTATGAGAAATCTGTGGCCACCGCTCCTGATAACAATACGTAGTGGCCATACTATAAATCAGTCTCTTGCTAATGTTATCAGGATATAAATAATTTAACCAGTGCGCAAGTTGTATACCGCGCGTAATAAGTGAAAAAACCTGGGAACCCCCGGCGTTAATTAGTTATAAATGCGGTTTGCAAATATAAACCAGTCAAGTGTATTATATAATAGGCTCTGAGTTACAAATAGAGGTGTGATGTTTGTTAGTTGTCGCCTGTATTAAACAGGTACCCGATACCACTCAGGTTGAAATTGATCCAGTAACGGGCACTCTGAAGCGAGAAGGGGTGCCTTTTATCATGAATCCTTTTGACGTCCACGCTCTGGAGGAGAGTCTTCGCCTTAAGGACAGGTATGGATTCCGGGTGGTGGTGGTCTCGATGGGCCCCCCGAATACCGAGATTACGTTGCGTAAGTCTTTAGCTTTAGGAGCTGACGAGGCCGTACTTTTGAGCGACCGTGCCTTCGGCGGCGCTGATACTCTGGCAACGAGCTTCGTGCTGGCTGAGGCAATCAAGCAGTTGCAGCAGAAAAACGAACTGGCGGCGGTGATTTGCGGGCGGCAGACTATTGACGGTGATACGGCACAGGTTGGACCGGGCATCGCTACCCGCCTTGGCTTCTCGCAGCTAACGCTGGTTGACCGCATTGAAGATATCAACGTTGTATCGAAAAAGGTCAGAGTAAGACGCAAAGTGGGCAGCTGGCGGGAAATAGTCGAGGCACCGCTGCCGGCATTGATTGCGGTGGTGCGGGAAATCAACCGACTGCGCTACCCAACGGTACCCAGGCGATTAATGGCCGAGAAATCCCAGGTATCGTTATGGGATAACCAGGAAATGAAACTGGACGAAAACATGGTTGGCCTCAGGGGTTCGGCAACGCAGGTGCGCCGTATCTTTTCCCCGGAAAGAGTAAAGGGTGAAATTCTGGGTGACGGATTGAACGAACCTGAAGACGCCGCCAACCTGCTGCTGGGAAATCTCATCGAAAAAGACGTGCTCTATTTTAATTCGAACAGATAATTGAAAGGCATATGGAAGACAGGAAGAAAACGAAAAAACCACGCGGCATAGCCCAACTCATTCCCGGCAAATGTATCGCCTGCGGTGCCCGCTGCCAGAGCTCCTGCCCCAAAGATGCCATCGAAATGAACGAGCAGGGTGAGCCGATAATCACCGTTGCCAAATGTATCGGCTGTCGCAAATGCCTCAAAGTCTGCCCCACCGATGCCCTGGAAATTTACTTAACCCCGGAAGAGCAGAAAATCCTTGCCGAACTTGCCGCACAGAAAAAGGCTGCTGCGGTAGAAGAAGCTCCTGACATGACTGAGGAGGAGGCTGCGGTACTTGCCAAGCTCAGGGAATACCGGGGGGTCTGGGTATTTGTGGAGCAGACGGCAGGCGAACCGGCCGGGGTTTCCTGGGAGCTGCTGGGCGCCGGTGCCGATTTGGCCAGGGAACGCGGCGAGGAACTGTGTTCCGTGGTTATCGGTGACAGGGTGGAGCATCTTTGCCTTGAATCATTTGCCTATGGCGCAAGCAAAGCTTATATTATCGACGCCCCTTTATTCCATTACTACCGCACCGAGTCGTACTACAAAGCCATATGCCATCTGGTCAGAAAATACCGGCCGGAAATTATACTGATGGGTGCAACCGGGCTGGGCAGGGACCTGGCCGGGGCGGTAGCCACTGAACTCCAGACCGGCCTCACTGCTGACTGTACCGGTTTATCAATCGATGAACGGGGTTATCTGCTGCAGACCCGCCCTGCCTTCGGCGGCAATATCATGGCTACCATCCTGACCGAGCGTACCCGGCCGCAGATGGCTACAGTTCGCCCGCATGTCATGCCCCTGCCGGTTAAAGACACTTCACGTAAGGGTGAAGTTGTATCCGAGATTGTACCGTTTGCAGAAACTGACATAGCCGTCAAGGTACTTGAGACGATAGACGAGCGCAAGGCCGGCGAGGTAGATGTCGCATCGGCGGATATTATAGTATCAGGCGGTCGCGGCATGCGCGCGAAAGAAAACTTTAGCCTGCTTCAGGAGCTGGCGGATGAACTGGGCGGCGTTGTTGGTTCCTCCCGCGGTGCCGTAGAGGCGGGCTGGATGCCGGCGGAACGGCAGGTCGGCCAGACCGGGAAAACGGTCCGGCCCAAAGTGTATATCGCCTGCGGCATCAGTGGCGCCATTCAGCACTTGGTCGGCATGCAGGACTCCGATATCATCGTGGCCATAAATTCTGACAAGAATGCGCCTATCTTTGAAGTGTCCACCTACGGGATTGTCGGTGATGTGCTGAAAGTTGTCCCTGCTTTGATAAAAAGGGTCAAGGAGCTTCGTACCAGTGGCGTGGATTTCATGGTGGAGAGACATTAACCGGATAGAAAGGGCCAGGAAGTTAATATGAATCCAGTGAGTCATTTGGGAGTTGGCGGGTATGACCTTTTCTGGGGCCTGACCGCGCTTGCCGCAGGTGTAGTCGGCTACCGGCTTTATCAGCTCTATCGTTATCTCTCTCTGCGCAGAAAAGAGGAAAGTTACGGCCAGCTTTTCCGAAGGGCAGTCA
>JBARQF010000316.1:0-21489 GCA_049643605.1 Dehalococcoidales bacterium | reverse complement strand
TGAACAGACTGCCCTCAGTGTCCACCGTATTCCTGCGCAGCCTAAAAAGCCCGCCTCAGGGCTTATCGTGCCGCAAATCCGGCGGGATGGGACATTGGACACATTTCTCATCGCAGGGTTCGACATGAATTACAACGCTGGCGTGCTGTAACTTGCTCTTGATATCCCGTTCCAGGTGGTCACACATCTGGTGCGCTTTTTCGATGCTGATATTCTTCGGCATCACCAGATGCAAATCAATGTACCGCTGCCTGCCCGCTTTCCGCGTACGCAGGGCATGAAAATCAACCAGCTCCCCGATATGCTCCGTTATGGCTGTTTTGACGATATTTTCTTCGTCTTCCGGTAATTTGACATCAATCAGCCCGCCGAATGACTTTTTCATCACGTCATAACCTGACTTGAAAATGACCAGAGAAACCAGCAGCGCAATTATCGGGTCAATGATGGCGAGGCTGGTGAAACGGATGATAATCAGCCCCACCAGCACGCCCGCTGCCGAGTAAACATCCGCGGCAATATTACGAGCATTGGCCTCGAACGCCACCGAATCGGTAGTCTTTGCTACCCTGAGCAGGTACTTTGACAGGAAAACGCTGACAACAATGGAAACCAGCATCATACCTATACCGGCTTCCGTCAATTCCAGGGTTGCCCCGGTGATAATGCGGCGTATCGCGGCATATATAATCAGGCCGCCGGCGGCAAAAATCAGTGTTGCCTGCGCCACCGCCGCTATATTTTCCACTTTGCCATGGCCGAAAGGGTGCTCTTCATCAGCGGGCCTGGCAGCGACCACAACGGCAAAAAAGGTAATGGTGATGGCGAATAAATCCAGGAAACTGTCCGCCGCCTGGGCCAGAACACTGATGCTCCCCGTGATGACCCCCACCACCACCTTGAACACTATCAGTCCTATGACTACACACAGAGAAAGCTTGGCGGCGCCTCTTCTGGTGGCAAACATCATTCCCTACCTATCTCACGGCTTTTGTCCGCGCGAAGGGCAGCCAGCTGATGAACCGCCCCCACTCCTTCTTATCCCAGACCACCAGCATCGTCGGGGCTATACAGATGGAACTGAATGTCCCGGCGATAATGCCGATGATGAGAACGGCGACCAGGTTCTGGATGGTGGCGCCGACGAAGAACAGCAGCGCCAGGACGACAATCAGCGTGGTGAGGCTGGTGTTGACGGAGCGCCCGAGCGTTTCCACAAGGCTGTTGTTGACCACCATCTCAAAGTTAACGCTGATGTCCAGTCGCAGGTTTTCCCTTATCCGGTCAAAGATGACCACGGTGTTATTTACGCTGTAGCCAATCACCGCCAGAATACCGGTGATGAACATCATGTTCACCTGCCAGTTCAGTATGCCGCCGAGAATGGAGAAAACTCCCAGCGCCACCACCGCATCGTGAACGAGGGCGATGATGGCACAGGTGCCGTAGTGGAAGGGCTTGGGCATGCGGCGGAACGCCCAGGTTACGTAGAGCAGTATGCCCAGCGCCGCCACCGCCACCGCGATAACCGCCGTCCGCACCGTCTCGGTGGCAATCAGTGGCGATACCGAGGAGAACTCGGGTTCGGTAAGCTGGCCAAACCTGGCTTCAAGCCCGGATTCCAGCGCTGCCTTGTCCTCTGTGTTAAGCTCTATGGTACGTATCAGGTAATCGCCGGCACCGGTGCGCTGTACAATCACGTTATCATGACCAAGGTCAGCCAGCGCCACTTCAAGTTCGCCCTGTTCGACTTCCTGCTCAAAGTCGACGGTGAGCATCGAGCCACTGCTGAATTCAATTCCCGTTTTCAGGCCGAAGGTCAGCAGGGAGAGAACTCCGAGAAGGATAACCACTCCCGATATCAGAAAGAACCTGAATCTTTTACCGACAATATCAAACATCTTTCTTACCCACCGATACGCTGAAAAGACGCGTCTTTTTCGACAGCGGACCGCCGACGAACAGTCGCAGCAAGGTTCGAGTCACCACAATGGCGGAGAACATGCTCACCAGCACGCCGATGAGCAGGGTCACGGCGAAACCGGCCACCGGCGCACCGCCCACGATGCTGTTGCCCACCCAGATTAGAATCACGCAGACAATAATGGTGGTGATATTGCTGTCGCGTATGGCATTCCACGCCCGGTTAAAACCGGCTTCAATGGCCGCCCCCAGGGTACGGCCGGTCCTGATTTCCTCTTTCATCCGCTCAAAAATGAGCACGTTGGCGTCCACCGCCATACCGATGGAGAGAATGAAACCGCCCAAACCGGCCAGGGTCAACGTTACCGGCCAGAGCTTGAATACGGCCAGCACCATGGCTCCGTAGAAAACAAGCGAGAGACAGGCCAGAATGCCGGAAACGCGGTAGTACGCCATCATGAAGAGCATCACCAGAAGTATGCCGATGATGCCCGCCTTTATGCTCATATCGATGAAATCAGCCCCCAGTATGGGGGAAACGGTCTGGTCGTAGATAGGTTTAAGCGGCAGCGGTATGCGCCCGGCATTGAGCAACTGGGACATCTCCTGCGCTTCATTCAGGCTCAGCCCTTCAATCTGCCCGCTATCGGTAATCTTGGCGCGGACGATAGGGGTAATCGGCACGCCGTCATCCCCAAGGAGCGGTTCCCCGCTCAGGAAAATGGCCAGCGGCTCCCCGATAAGCCGGCCGGTAACTTCCTCGGAGATTTTCCTCCCCTCGCTGTTCCACTCAAAGACGAGCAATACTTCACCAAACTGACCGGTGGTAACATACGTATTATCCCGGAAGTAGGAACTGTTGAGCTCTTCTTCCTGTCCGCCGATGACCGCCGTTGCCGGCACCCATTCCTCCTCCCCGTCACCTTTGAGTTTCAACTCGCGGAATTCGATGAGCGCCGTCTGGCCGATGAGTTTCTTGGCCTTATCGGCCTCGCTGATGCCCGGCAGCTCCACGATAATGCGGTCGGCGCCCTGCTTCTGTATCACCGGCTCGCTTACCCCAAGGATGTTGATGCGCCGCTCGATGACGGCAACAGCACCGTCAACAGCCTCTTCTTCATTCCCCGGCTCAATATCCGAGAAGTCGGCCAGATAGACCATGTGAATGCCGCCCCTCAGGTCAAGGCCCAGGCGCATTGCCTCCCTGCCCCACAGCGGGTACAGGAGAGCAATAATGGCAAAGGCAAAGAGGGCCATTGTTATGGACATGGTAACCAGGTTTTTCGTGGTCATGGCTTCGAAACGCTAATTATCCTTTCGCAACGATATATTTAGAGTATGCTGAATATACTGTAAAGCCTCTTCTCTTGTGCTCACTTCTCCGGCTGCCTGCGCCTCCCGTACCGCCTCAAGTATTTCCGCGAAGCGTGGCCCCGGGCTCAAGTCGGAAAGATTGATTAAGTCGTGGCCATCCACCAGCTTCGGCGGCGCCGTCAGTTTCTCTTCCTCGGCATGTCTGGCCAGCACATGGGCTATAATTTCCGCATGTTCCCGCCAGTGGGCTATATCAAGATTCTCCCCCCTCGCGGCTAGATGGTCGGCCAGGCTGAGGAAAAGGATGTCAATCCCCGCCTCGCCGGCATCACGGAAGTAGCGGTAAATCGCCCGGTTGGTCGGCAGCCCCTCATGGCTCATCTGCGTTGGCCGGAGGTGATACCTCACCATTATCTCCACCAGCTTTATCTCCCTGGTGCTGAACCTCAGTCTCTCCATGATATCAGTCACGGCGAGGGCGCCCTCCTGAGGATGGCCCAGGAAACGCGTCCGCCCGGTTTGCTCAACCATCTTCGTCTGCGGCTTGGCGATATCGTGCAGAAGCGCTGTCAGTCGAAGCAGCGCTTTTCTGGTGCTGCCGTGGCCGACTTCGCGCGAAAAGTGCTGTGTCAGTTCCAACGACCAGGGAATGGCTTCCAGAGCTTCCGTGCCCGCGTACTCCCAGTCGCCTTCCCGGAGCAGAAAATCGACCGCTCTTACCGTACGCAGCGAGTGCTCAAAAACATCCCAGCAATGCTCCCTGGGCTGCGTCACCCCTTTTGTCGGCACCATCTCGGGGAAGATATTATCCAGCAGCCCCAAATCCTCAAGAGATTCGAGGTGCCGACCTCCGGCCGGTAAAACCAGCAGCCGGAGCAGTTCTTCCCTGACCCGCTCACCAGCCACGCTGCCAATAAGATGAGCATGGTGCTTGATGAGCGCTTCTGTGTCCTCGTCTATCATGAAGGAAAGCTCAGCCGCCAGACGAACCGCCCTCAGCAGGCGAACCGGGTCTTCCGCAAAAGCTGACTCGCTGACCACCCTTATAACACCACGATTGAGGTCTTCTTGCCCGCCGGACGGGTCGATAAGCACCGGAGACTGCGGATTGCGAAGCAGTTCCTCGAGTTCAATCGCCATGGCGTCAATAGTAAAATCACGCCGCGCCAGGTCTTGCTCAGTACCGCCCTCGATGGTGGAAAGATCGAGCTCCCACTTCCTGTCCTCAACACTGAGCACTACCCTGCCCACACCGTGGTCCTCGTCCAGGGGCACGTATTTGCCATACAGGTCGTCAGCCATTCTGGAGGCCACTTCAAGTGCATTATGGGCAACGGCAATATCAATATCCTCCACCCGACGCCCGAGCATCATATCACGCACCACGCCGCCAACAAGATACGCAGTTATACCACGGTCGGTAAGGGAGTGGTTAACTCGTTTCAGCAGGGACAGAATGTCCGGTGCGATGTCTGTTTTCACTTCTGTCGTCACTAAAGAATACATCCGTTAAACTATACTGGAAGCGGCGTATTTTATCAAGTCTGAATAGCTTGACGCTGGCCTTTGAAGTTGGTTAAGATGAGCCAATGGTAGTCAGAGATTCCCGCTTTTCCTACGCCTGGGTCATTGTCGGCATCGTCATTATCAGCATGACATTGATTTATGGTATCAGGCATTCCTTCGCCGTCTTTTTCCCTTCCATTCTGGAAGAATTCGGCTGGAGCCGCGGCAGCACTGCCTTCATGCTTTCCCTGAACCTGCTGGTATATGGTTTTCTGGCGCCCATCGCCGGCAGCCTCGGCGACCGCTGGAAGCCGCAACGCGTCATGCCCATCGGCCTCGTCGTTCTGGGTCTGGCAACGGTGGGCTGCGCCTTTGCCCGCGAGCTGTGGCATTTCTATTTGCTCCTCGGCGTTGTGGCAGCAATCGGCATGTCCTTCGCCGGCTGGCCTCTGCTGGGTCCGGCGCTGGCCAACTGGTTTTCCCGGAAGCGAGGACTGGCCATGGGGCTGGCACAGACGGGGGCCGGCCTCAGTTTCACCTACGGTTTATACGCCGACTTCGCCATATCGCAGCTGGGCTGGCGCCACGCCTATTTCGTGCTGGCAGGCACGCTCTGGGTAATACTCCTGCCTCTCTACTTCCTCTTCTTCCGCTTCCGCCCGGAGGGCAAAGGATTAAAAGCCTACGGCGCGGGCGAAATTGCCCCAGCCAAAGATGAAGCACCTGAAAGCAAACAGGCTGACTGGACTCTCAGGCAGGCAATCGGTACCTACCAGCTCTGGCTGCTGATGCTGACTTATTTCCTCTTCTGGGGCCTCGGCACCTACATGGTAATCGCGCACCAGGTAAAATTCGCCGAGGACGTTGGCTACAGCAGCACTTTTGCTGCCTCAATCTTTGCCCTTTACGGCTTCAGCCTGATTGGGGGAAACCTTTCCGGTGGCATATCAGACCGCATCGGTCGGGAGATGACAATCACGCTGGCCTCTTCGTTGATGATTATCGCCCTTATCGCTCTGGTTTCGGTCCACGATACTTCCCGGCCGTGGCTTCTCTATATCTACGCCATCTGCTTCGGTTACGGAGGCGGCTTTTTCACTCCCACCATGACTGCCGGCGCGGCGGATATCTTCCACGGGAAGCACTTTGGCGCCATTGCCGGCATACTGCTTACCGGTATGGGAATCGGCGGGGTGATTGGTCCGTGGCTGGGTGGCTTCATATACGATATTACCGGCAGCTATACCATCGCCTTTTCCCTCTGTATGGCAGCTTTTGTCCTGGCCTGCACCGCATTCTGGATTGCTGCGCCGCGAAACGCAGACAGGCTGAATGCGAAAATGATGAAAATACCCACACCACCCGACCGGCATTAATGCCATGTTATTCCAGAGTGATAAGCCAGTAGACAACCGGACTTTAGACCAGCTCGCCGAACGGGCGGCAGCCCTGATTGCCGGGGCGGGAAAAATCGTGGTTTTCACCGGCGCCGGCATCAGCACCGAATCGGGCATACCTGATTTTCGCAGCCCGGGCGGTATCTGGGACCGCTTTGACCCGGATGATTTCACCTACCAGAAGTTCATCAGCAGTGCCAGCGCCCGGCAAAGACAGTGGCAGTTACTCTGGAAAGAGCGCCTGGCGGAAACGGTGCAGCCAAATCTCGCCCACCATGCCGTTGCCGAGCTACACAGATTAAATAAACTCGACTGCGTGATTACCCAGAACGTGGACAGTCTTCACCTGACCGCCGGAGTACCGGAAGATAAAGTGTTCGAGCTTCACGGCAGCATGCGCCGGGTGGTCTGCCTGCAGTGCCACCGGAGGTACACGATGTCGGAAATTAAAAAACGACTGGATGCCGGTGAGGAAGTCCCTGATTGCGAGGCATGCCACGGCATACTGAAACCGGATATCGTACTCTTCGGGGAGATGCTGCCGGACAAAGTATTCTCTGCCGCCGCCTCCCGTGCAGAAAACTGCGACCTTTTTATCGTCGTCGGCTCCAGCCTGGTCGTCTATCCCGCGGCGCTGCTCCCGAGCTACGCCACCGATGCCGGTACCGAGCTGATAATCATAAACCTGAGCGAAACGCCCATGGACCAGCAGGCGAGCATAACTATCAGGGCTAAAGCCGGAGAAGCCATGTCACGAATAATGCAGAAGCTTGCCGGGAAATGAACGGTTGAATTGATTTTATGCTTCAACTATAATTTAGTGGCTCTTAAATTTAACGCTTTTTAATACCCTTTTGATGAAAGCTAAACTTGCCAGCAAAGTACTCTCCGGCGATACCATCGCCGCCGCCAGACTCATCAGTGGCATAGCCGACGAGGCGCCCGGTGCTTTCGAGGAAATGAGCCACATTTATCCCCATACCGGAAAAGCGTATATCATTGGCGTCACCGGTTCACCGGGTGCCGGCAAGAGCACCCTGACCAGCAACCTCATCGGCCACTTCCGCAAAGAGCTCATGACCATCGGCGTCATCGCCATTGACCCGACGAGCGCCTTCACCGGCGGGGCGCTGCTGGGTGACCGGATCAGGATGCAGCAGCACGGCGAGGATAAAGACGTATTCATCCGCAGCCTGGCGACGCGAGGTTTGCAGGGCGGCCTGGCCAAGGCCACCATCGAGACCATTCACATCATGGACGCGATGGGCAAAGACATCATCCTGGTTGAAACCGTTGGTTCAGGGCAGATAGAAATAGACATCACCAGAGTGGCCGATACCACCCTGTTCGTCATGACACCGGAGGCCGGCGACGCCATTCAGATGATGAAAGCGGGCATCCTGGAAGCCACCGATATTTTTGTCATCAACAAGGCCGACAGGGGAAACGCCGACCTTATCCAGACCGACCTCCAGGCAATGCTCTCGATGAGGCACTGGCTTCCCGGCGAATGGCAGCCCAGCATAGCCTTCGCCGAAGCCATCTATGACAAGGGTACCGCAGAGCTGGCGGCTGAAATACTCAGGCACCGGGAACACCTCACCGTAACCGGCGAGCTGCAGAAACGGAAGAAACTGAGATTGAGGCTGGAACTGATGGAAACGGTGGAAGGGCTCATCAAAGACAGCATCGCCGGCATTGACCACGGCGAGTATCTGGACAAGCTGATTGACGAGCTGCTCAAGGGAAAAATAAACCCTCAGGCGGCGGCACAACAGCTGGTCAAAAGACTGGCCAGCGACCTTGGCCACGTTAAAAATAACCCGCAATAGACTTCGTTAGGAGGTAGAGATGGATTTTTCCCTGACTGAAGAGCAGAAGATGCTCAAAGCAATGGTCGCCGATTTCGCCGCCAGGGAACTGGAGCCAATTGCCGCTCAAATCGATGAGGAATCCAGATTCCCTGCAGAAAGCATTCCGAAGATGGCGGGGCTCGGAATCCCCGGGGTCGGTCTTCCCGAGGAGTACGGCGGCAGCGGCGGCGGCGCCACTGAGTTCTGCCTCGTTATCGAGGAAATCAGTCGCGCCTGTGCTGCCACCGCCGCTATTCTCCTGGCCAGCTCCGGCCTGGTTGCGGAACCGGTCTTTATGCACGGCAGTGAAGAGCAGAAAAAACGCTTTGTACCCCCCATCGCCAGTGGTCAGATGCTCGGCGCCTTCGCGCTGACGGAAGCGGGCGCGGGCAGCGACCCCGCCGCAATGGAGACCACCGCCACTCCCAAAGATAACGGCTATCTTCTCAACGGCACCAAGATTTTCATCACCAACGGTGCTGAAGCCAGCCTCATCCTGGTTTTCGCCGCCACTGATAAATCGCTGCGCCATAAAGGAGTTACTGCCTTTGTTGTGGAAAAAGACACCCCCGGGCTTTCCGTGGGCAAGCACGAACACAAGATGGGCATACGGGGGTCATCAACCGTGGAGCTGGTTTTCGAGGACTGTTTTGTGCCTGAAGAAAATCGTCTCGGCAACGAGGGTGACGGTTTCAGAATCGCCATCAATACCATAGACGCCAGCCGGGTCGTGGTCGCCGCTCAGGCGCTGGGCATCGCCCAGGCCGCTTTTGACCGTGCCCTGGCGTACGCCAAGGAACGACAGCAGTTCGGCCAGCCGATAATCAATTTCCAGGCGATTCAGTGGATGCTGGCCGATATGGCCACGCAGATTGACGCCGCCAGGCTGCTTATCTACCGCGCCGCTTACCTGCAGGACCAGGGCCAGCCTTTCGTCAAGGAGGCATCAATGGCCAAGGTCCATGCCGCGGAGACCTCCTCTTTCGTGACCAACAAAGCCATCCAGATATTTGGCGGCTACGGCTACGTTAAGGAATATCCGGTGGAACGTTATCTCAGGGATGCCAAAATCACCGAGATATACGAGGGCACCTCCGAGATGCAGCGGATGACCATCGCCCGTCAGCTGATGAAGGAAGCTTAAGCTTCCAGAACAAAGGCAGGGCTGGCGCCCTCTCCGGCGGAGTACTTATCACCGGCGAAAACACTGGCCTCGGTCATTTTAACCTTTTTACCCATCAGCGCTTCCATGGTCGCCTTCTCCGGTTCAACGCCGACCAGGTTGCCCATTATCCAGGGCCCTTCGTCAAGCTCAACCAGCAGAATGGTATAGGGCACTTCGCCCTCGCGTCCTTCGGCGGCAACGTTGCAGGTGGTAAAAGTCTGTATCTTGCCGTTACCTTTCAGCTCCAAAACCTCCAGGTCCGGGCTGGCACAGCTGCGGCATACCATCTTGGGAGGCACGGTCACGATGCCACAACTTTTACACTTCAATCCCAGCAACTTGTTCTGCTTCAACGCTTCGTTGTACTCTTTAAAGCTCAGTTTATATTCCATCTTGGCCTCCAGGTATTAAACAACTCTTATTACCAGCCCCGCTGAAAAATCATATTGACCAGCGTGCAGCCATCCCCACCCAGGGTATCAGTCATGCCGACCCTGGCGCCTTCAACCTGACGCTCCGGCTCCACCTCTCCCCTCAGTTGCTTGGCTATCTCATAGACCTGCCCGGCACCGGTGGCGCCAATGGGATGCCCTTTCGCTTTCAGCCCGCCGGAAGGATTGATGGCGACTTTCCCGCCGATGTCGGCCTCGCCCTTCACCCAGGCCCCACCAGACGTACCGAAATCGAAAAAGCCGAGGCTCTCGGCAGAGATAAGGCTGGCGATGCTGAAACAGTCGTGCAACTCGCAGATATCGATATCCCCGGGTTTGACTCCAGCCATTTCGTAAGCCTGTTGCGCGGATAATTCCCTGGATATGAATCGCGGCAGGTACTCCTGCTGGTTGGCCAGAGTCCCGTTGGAAGCCTGGCCCGTGCCGATGACGAAAACCGGCTTGTCGGTCAGTTTCTTAGCAGCCTCTTCCGAAGCCAGCACCAGAGCGGCGCCACCATCGGAAAACGGGCAGCAGTCATGTAACTGTATCGGCGTGCTCACCATGAAAGAGCTCAGCACCGCCTCCATGGTCACCTCTTTGCGCAGATGTGCCTTCGGATTGAACATGCCGTACTTGTAAGACTGCAAAGAAACGGCAGCCATTTGCTCCTTCAATTTCGACAGCGATACGCCGTATTTCGTCGAGTACAGGTGAGCCAGCATGGCGAAGACGGCCGGAAAGGTCAGGCCCGAGGCAAACTCGTAGCGTGAATCACTGAACATGGCAAAGGTACGCGTGGCCAGCGGTGTTCCCATGCTGGCTGCCCGCTCCACGCCACCGGCCAGAACCACGTCATAGAAACCGGAAGCCACCCACATCCAGGCATCCCGTACCGCCATGCTCGCCGAAGCGCAGGCGC
Source organism: Dehalococcoidales bacterium (assembly GCA_049643605.1). Taxonomy (GTDB): domain Bacteria; phylum Chloroflexota; class Dehalococcoidia; order Dehalococcoidales; family RBG-16-60-22; genus E44-bin89. The sequence goes on along the minus strand of JBARQF010000316.1, from coordinate 10,978 downwards.
CTTCATATCGATTGGCCGGCACATTAAAGCAGCCGATGTTCTCGGCGGCAAAAGCCTGTACCGAGCCCTGTCCTTCCGTAAAATCCCCCAGCGCGTTGCCCAGGAAAAGGGCCTGAATGTCTTTCGGTTTCAGATTCGATTCCGCAAGCGCTTCCGCAGCCGCTTCGGCAAAGAGCTCAACACTCGTCTTTTCCTGCGGGCCGCTGAAGTTCGTTTCCCCCACGCCAACTACCGCTACTTTGCGCATATCTCCCCTCCTGCTCAGAGTCTCTCTCTAAATATAACTTACAATATTCCCGATACACCGTCAAACGTCAGGACATTGCCTTCATTACCAGCTCGGCGATGTCCATGGCCCTGACCGATTCCGCTGCCTCTTTGGTCTGTATCCCATCCTCAAACATCTGCAGGCAGTAGGGGCAGGCCGTGGCAATGACCCCGGCTTTTGTCGTCAGTGCCTGCTCGGTACGCATTTCATTGATTCTCTCGCCCGTCTTCTGCTCTTCCAGCCACAGGTGCCCGCCGCCGGCACCGCAGCAGAAGCCGTGTTCCAGATTGCGTGCCATTTCCACCAGCTTCACCCCGCCGAGACGGCGCAGAACCTGCCGCGGCGCATCATAAATGCCGTTGTATCGCCCCAGATAGCACGAGTCATGGTAGGTAACCAGACCAGACATTCCCTTGATGCCCGTGAGTCTGCCTTCCTCGATTAGACCGGTAATCATCTCGGTATGATGCAAAACTTCGAAAGCGCCGCCAAACTGGGGGTACTCGTTTTTCAATGTATTGTAGCAGTGGGGGCAGCCGGTAACTATCCTTTTGATTCCGTAGTTATTCAGCAGTTCAATGTTTTGCTGCGCCTGCATCTGGAAAAGGTACTCGTTCCCAAGCCGACGTGCCGGGTCGCCGCAGCATATCTCTTCAGCCCCCAGGATGCCGAAGTTCACACCTGCCGTTTTCAGTATCCCGACAATAGCCTGAGCCACCCGGGTACTTCTCTCCTCCAGAGCCTCGGTGCAGCCGACCCAGAACAGCAGGTCAACATCGCTATCATCAGCCAGCGTTTTGACCTCAAGCCCCTCTGCCCAGTCGGTGCGGCTCAGTGTAGTCCCCCGCCACGGGTGCCCCCTGGTTTCAAGGCATTTCAGGGCGCCCTCCCCGGTCTCAGGAATAGTTGCCCGCTCCATCACCAGATTTCTCCTCATCTCAATGAGCTTGACCATGGGCTCGACGTATACCGGACAGACCTCCTGGCAGGCATGGCAGGTGGTGCAGTTCCATATTTCGTCCTCGACCACCACCCCACCAATCATCCGCCCATTTTCCTCAGGGGTTTCTTCCTCAGTTTTCCGTTTCCGCAACGCCGGTACCCGCTCCACCAGGTGTCCCCTCAGGTCCTGGATTACCTTCTTCGGGCTCAGCGGCTTGCCGCTGAGGTAAGCGGGGCAGCTGTCCTGGCAGCGCCCGCAGCGCGTGCAGGCGTCAAGGTCCAGCAGGTGCTTCCAGGTGAAATTCTGAATACGGTCGACACCGAAGGTTTCCGCTGCCTCCATATCAATCGGGACCAGGGCACCCCGTGCCTCAAGGTTGCGGAAAAAGACATTCAGCGGCGAAACGATGATGTGCCATAATCGATTCCAGGTCAGCGAGACGTAAATAATCGCGCCTAGCGCCAAAATAACATGCAGCCACCAGGTAACCTGGTGCCAGGAAAGCAAGGCCGACTGGCCCAGTCCTCTGAGCCCCAGGGCGACGAGGTAACCGCCCGGCGACCACGCGGCCCATTCCGGGCTGGTTTCCAGCTCGGTGGCGGCGATGCGTAACCCTTCAACGACAAAGCCGCTGACCGCCACCACGAGAAGAAGCAGCAGGGCAATCAGGTCTTCCAGCCGGTTATCCAGTCGGTCCGGCTTCTGAACGTAGCGCCGGTACATGGCCATAAGAACTCCGATAATGAGCAGCAGGCCAAAGATATCGAGGACCAGGGAGAAGCCGAGGTAAACATTGCCCTCCAGAAAGTCATAAACATAATGGCTCGCCGCCACCAGCACTGTCCCGATGAACAGGACGACACAGCCGGAAAAGATGAGGAAATGAATTATACCCGGATACAGTTCCCGGAAACGCGCCCCCCTGGTCACACCGAAGAGTTTACCGTGCACTAAGAGGTGTACCAACGTGTAGGCCAGGAATGCCCGCACCCTTCTCCCCAGCTGGCTGAACCGGTCATCCGGTCGGCCTATTTTCCAGAGCCTTACCCGGCGGTAGAATGCGTAAATGAAAATGCCGACCGCCACCGCGGCCAGCACATCCATAATAATGCCAAGTTGAATATTCCAGAATACTTCTCTCGCTGGCTCCATAAATATCCCTTCCAAATGCAATGTTATTATCAGCGCAGCCGGGTAACGGCAAAGTAAATACCCAGTGCCACTGATATCAGGTCGAACAAAATATGAAAAATGCCAGCAGGAAGTCCGAAAAATAAAAAGATGCTGACCAGATAACTGACCACTACACCCGCGCCGGCCACCGCCGCCAATCCCCGGCCCCGCTTCCGGTTGACGGCCCGGCCGACCACCTCACCGATGGCATAGCCGACACCGGCACCGATTAAAAGGTTTAAGAAAAAGAAGGGGATAAGTGTATTCGCCAGACCCCAGAGCACACCGCTGACCAGTGCCATACTCAGGGCAGTGCCGACCGCCCTGAGGTAATACGTAGTGGAGACACGGTAAGTGGGCAATTTATATAATCGGGCGCATTCCGGGCACCTGGCACCCACCAGTGTCTGCACCATGCACCTGGGGCATATCGGCTTACCGCATTTACCGCACTTAAGGTTCGTTTCCACTCTGGGATGCGCCGCACACTTCATCAGTCAATTTCGTCCCTTAATTCTTTGATAACCTCCGATTTGAAAGGGCGCCGATACATCCAGGCTTTCCGGTCCATTATATCCCGGTCAAAAAGCAGACGGTTCAAAAGCACCCTTTTTTTGCTGACCGCAACCGCCTCCACCACCCTTGGCGTCACCAAGCGCTTCAGCACAATTATCAAAAAGAGGGACAGGAAACCCAGCGTGGTCGTCACCGGTTCGTAAATGGCGCTGACCACGGGCAAAGAGGCAATGCAGACCAGCACCGGCAGCGGCGAGCTTCGCAGTACAATGGCGCCAATGGCAAGACAGGCCAAACAGGTGACCGCCGGCCACGGCGTCATCGCATTGATTAACGGGAGGATAAGGACAACCCCGATTGCGGTGGCGATACCCCGACCGCCACTGAAGCGACAAAAAATAGACCAGTTATGCCCTATGACTGCCGCCGCACCCACCATCAACTGCTGGGCCACGCCCAGTCCCAGGACCTGTGCCGCCCAGACCATCAGTATCCCTTTGCCGAAGTCAAAAGCACCGGCCGGCAAACCGAGTTTCCAGGAGGTCATCCGCCAGAGGTTGCCAGCTCCAACCTGACCCGTGCCGTACTGCCTGATGTCTATGCCACGGGCCAGTCTGGCCACGAAATATGCGGCCGGGACGGAACCCAGAAGATAGGCTGCCAGCATTAAAGCAAACCAGATAGCCATACGCTCTCCGCAGGAATAACTTACCGTAAATAGGCTAACTTTATCATTTCTGGCTCGGCCCGTGCCATCAGTGTTTCTACCGCCTCCATGGGTACCTCCACACCTCCTATCAGGGTCTCTTTGCTCTCATCCAGGCCGTGATAATCGCTGCCACCGGTAGCCAACAGCCCGTGGTTTTTCGCCAGGGCGATGAGGGTGCCTGTCTCTTCACCGGTATAACTGCCGTAATAGGCTTCAATGCCCGCCATCCCGGCGGCCTTCATCTCCACAATCGTCGCTTCAGGCTCAGGGACGGTGAACGGGTGCGCCATAACGGCCACACCACGGCTGCGCAATATCAGCTGCACCGCCTCCACGGGGGTCATCTTTTCCCGCTCCACATAGGCCGGGCCGTCACGCGCAATATACCTGTCAAACGCTTCCCCTAGGGAACCGATGTACCCTTTCTCCAGCATCGCCTGCGCGACGTGAGGTCGGCCGACGGCACCGCTGCCGGCGATTTCCCGGACACGCTCCCAGCTTATGTGGACGCCGAGCCCGGAGAGCCTGTCCACCATGCCCTGCGCCCGCCCTTCCCGGGAATCACGAAACCTTTCCAGCGCTGCGGCCAGCTCTTCGCTGGTGTAATCAATGAAATAGCCGAGCACGTGTACTTCGCCGCTGGGAACGTCCGTGCTCACCTCCACCGCCGGAATGAACTTAAGCCGGTCTAGTTTTCTGGCTTCCTCAAGAGCCGGCGCTATCCCGTCAACAGAGTCGTGGTCGGCCAGGGCAATGACTTCCAGCCCGAGGCTTGCCGCCTTGCGGACGATTTCCTGCGGGCTGTATCTTCCGTCCGAGGCCGTGGAATGAATGTGCAGGTCAACTTTGCTCACGACTTCTCCAGCTGCCGACATATGCGTTCAATACCGATTGCCCGGCCGCTGTCCTCATCCACATCAACCAGCACGGCATTAAGAACCGGCTGCCCCTTTCCCACGGAAAGATGGTGGGGCATGCCAGTGAGAAAACGCTTCAGGACTGATGCCACGTCATCGCCGATGATGGAATCAGTTGGGCCGGTCATACCGATATCAGTGACGTAAGCCGTGCCCTGGGGCAGTATCTGTGCGTCAATGGTACCGACGTGGGTGTGGGTACCCAGAACGGCGCTGACCCTGCCGTCCAGATACCTTCCCATGGCCATTTTCTCCGAGGTTGCTTCAGCGTGAAAATCAACAATTATCACCGGTGGCCTGTCCTCGGTCTCCCCAAGAAGCCTGTCCATTGCCCGGAACGGACAGTCGATATCATTCATAAAGGTCCGGCCCATCAGGTTGACCACCATCGTCTTACCGGTGATGAGGTAGCCCCTCCCCGGTACTCCCGGCGGATAGTTCAGCGGGCGCAGAATCGGCATTCCACTGTCCAGCTCAGGAATGATATCCTTTTGTGCCCAGATATGATTCCCCGACGTCAGCACATGAACGCCGGCCTCAATGAACTCCTGGGCAATGGCCGGGGTCAGCCCGAAACCGCCGGCGGCATTTTCGGCATTGACAATGACCATGTCCAGCTTGTACTGCTTTCGCAGCAGCGGCAGGACCTCATGCACCGCCTTTCTGCCGGGCTGGCCAACTATATCACCAATTACCAGTACTAACATCTATGTCCTTTACTTCGCGAAGTCAACGGCCCGGGTCTCCCTCATCACGGTGACCTTTATCTGCCCCGGATACTCCAGGCCTTCTTCTATCCTCTTCACGATGTCCCGGGCAAGCCGCATCGCGCCCAGGTCATCAATTTCGTCCGGCTTGACCAGGATGCGGATTTCCCGTCCGGCCTGAATGGCGTAAGACTTCTCCACACCCTTGAAGTCATTGGCAATATCTTCCAGCGCCTTCATTCGCTTCAGGTAGTTCTCCAGCGATTCCCGCCGGGCGCCCGGCCGGGCGCTGCTTATGGCGTCTGCCGCCGAGATGATGAAACCCCACATGCTGACGCTCTCCGTCTCCATGTGGTGCTCAGCAATGCCCTGCACTACTTCCGGCGATTTGTCCCACTGCCTTACCAGGTCGGCACCGATCTGGGCATGGGTGCCCTCCACCTCACGGTCAACTGCCTTGCCAAGGTCATGAAGGAGTCCGGCCCTTTTAGCGATGTCTACATTGGCCCCCAGCTCGGAGGCAATCATTCCGGCTATGTAGGCGGTTTCAATACTGTGCGACAGGCTATTCTGACCATAGCTGGTGCGGTATTTCAATCGACCCAGCAGCCGGAGAATCTCCGGTCGCAGCCCGTGCACGCCAACCTGGTAGGCTGCCTGCTCTCCGGTGCTATTGATATCGGCCTCCACCTCATCTTTCGCTTTGGCGACCACCTCCTCGATACGTGCCGGGTGGATGCGCCCATCCAGGATTAGCTTGCGCAATGCGTTGCGGGCAATCTCACGCCGTACCGGGTCAAAACTGGATACGGTAACCGCCTCAGGAGTATCGTCGATTATCAGGTCCACGCCGGTCGCCTGTTCCAGGGCCCTGATATTGCGCCCTTCGCGGCCGATGAGTCTCCCCTTCATTTCGTCACTGGGCAGCGGCACCGCAGATACCGTAGACTCGGTAACTATCTCCGAGGCACTGCGCTGAATCGCCTGTGACAGGATTCCTTGAGCCCTCTCATTGGCTTCTTCTTTCAGCTTGATTTCCCACTCGCGAAGTCGCCTCGAGGTCTCCTGCTCCATCTCCACCTGCATGGCATCAATCAGCTGTTGACGCGCTTCCGCGCTCGACATGCCCGAAATCAGTTCAAGCTGCTTCAACTGCCTGTCTCTCAGCTCGCCAAGCTGGCCGCGTATCGAATCGATTTCCTTTTCCTTGCCGGCCATACCCCTCTCCCGCTGCTCGACGCCTTCAAGTTTCCGGTCCAGGTTTTCTATTTTCTGGCTCAAACGGTTTTCCTGACGCTGCAGTTCGGAACGCCGCTCCCGGTATTCGGCATCAACGGTGGCTTTAGTCTTTTTCGCCTCCTCCTGTGCATTGCCTAGAACCATCCTGGCTTCATCTCCGGCTTCGGCAATCATCTTGGCCGCCCTGCGTTCGGCAATGCGTATCTGCCGGTTGAACATTACCCGGCGGAAGATAAAGGCCGCCATACCGCCAAAGACGGCGCCAATGACAAAGGCAAAGAATATTGCCAGTATTACAATAAGATCCAAGCCCATTATGTTACCCCCTTTTCTTTAAATTTCTATCCAGCGGGGGAAGCTTGAGATAGCTGCGTCACCGAGTTTCATTGCTTCACAGGCTCTCCCGAGCTATTCCCTCGTTCCTGCCATATCCTTTCCACTGTATGGCTGATGACTTCGTAGTTAAAACCGCGACGCCTGAGATAGTCACTCAGTCGATGTCGAAAGCCCTGATAGTCGACCGGTGTACAGTGGCGTGTTTTCTGCAGTGCTGCCCGATAGGCATTTTCCTCATCGTCTATACCAGCTACCACCTTCTCGATAACGTCGTTCACTACCCCCATCCGTTTCAATTCCAGCCCGGTGAGCCACCGGCTTCGCGGGCGGAATGACTCCCGATTCTCTTTCCAGAACTGGGCAAAGGCTTCGTCATCCAGCAGGGCCTGTTCCCTCAGCCGGGTGAGCGCCGCGTCTATCGTTTCCGCGGCAAAGCCACGGCGTTGCATTCGCTCTCTGATTTCAGACTCGCTGCGCGGACGGTAGCCGAGGTAACGATAAGCCGCCTCCAGGCAGCGCTGAAACTCATCGCTACCGGTCAGCGATTCTATCTGGTTGCCGGCCAGCTCCTGACCTATCTGGAGGTTTTCTTTCGCCGCAACCTCAGCCCCGAGGCTGAAGGCAAATCTGCCGTCCAGAAATATATTCAGCCTCTTATCTCTCCGCTTCCCTGTGCGCAGGTCGGTAATCTTGCTCACTTCATCTATTCCCTTTTCAAAAAACACAAGGCCGAAGCCTATGCCTCAGCCTTGTACACTCTACGGTATTCTGTTTTCTATTATCTTAATATGCCCTTATTTATCGGGCATGGCAGAATGAGTGCTACCGGCTGAAGACCTGATTCTCTGCTCTATTTCCTGGGCAAGTTCCAGGTTCTGCGCCAGAAATTGCCTGGCCGCTTCCCTGCCTTGCCCGAGGCGGACATCGCCGTAAGAGAGAAAGGCACCAGCCTTACTGACCAGTCCCATTTCCAGACCGAGGTCAATAAGATTGCCCTCTTTGCTTATGCCGTGGTCAAACATGATGTCAAATTCGGCATTTCGGAATGGTGGGGCAACCTTGTTCTTGACAACCTTGGCCCTGACGTGGTTTCCGATGGCTTCGTTACCCTGCTTGATGGTTTCAACGCGCCTTAGGTCAATCCGCACCGAGCTGTAAAACTTGAGCGCCCTGCCGCCCGGCGTTACCTCGGGATTGCCGAAGACAATGCCGACCTTCTCCCGCAGCTGATTGATGAATATGACCGCCGTCCCGGAACGGCCAATCGCCGCCGCCAGCTTGCGCAGGGCTTGTGACATCAGGCGCGCCTGCAGACCTATCTGAGGCTCCCCCATATCCCCCTCAATCTCAGCCCGGGGTACCAGAGCCGCCACGCTGTCAATCACGATGGCGTCAACAGCGCTACTCCTCACCAGTGCCTCGCAGATTTCCAGTGCCTGCTCCCCGGTATCCGGCTGGGAGATAAGCAGCTCCTCTACATTAACACCACACTTTGCCGCATAAGATGGGTCCAGCGCATGTTCAGCATCAATATAGGCAACCAAACCGCCACGTTTCTGTGCTTCCGCAATGATGTGCTGGGCCAGGGTAGTCTTCCCGGAGGATTCCGGACCAAATATCTCCGTTATCCGACTCTTGGGAACGCCGCCCACACCCAAGGCCAAGTCCAGAGCCAGCGAGCCACTGGGGATAGCCTCCACGGGAGACATGCTCGCAGATTCCCCCATCTTCATGATGGAGCCCTTGCCGAACTTCTTCTCAATCTGGCCAATCGCCAGCTCCAGTGCCTTTTCTCTTTCGGTAGTCATTTGCCTCTTTTGCATAATAGCAGACAAATGTTAACAAAACAAGAGAGAAAGTGGTCACAGATATATGCGGGATAGAAAAAGTTTTAAGTGATATTGACAAATCGTTGCACAGGGCTATAATGGCAGTAACCTGAATACAAGATGCCAGATTTGTTTGGCATAGGAGGATGAGATGTGCGAATTCTGTCATAAGCACGGAGAAGGCAAGAAGTGGTATCTACAGGCCAAGAATTACTCGGAAGACTTATTGAGTGACCTGAATCGGCGTAAATTTATCGCCGATTTTTTCTCACACCCTGAAGGCCTCGCTGAAAATGTAGGAAAACTGGAAAAACTTAACCGGGCGCCATCCTTCGTTAAAGCGGTGCTAACTCCCCGTATATCAGGCAGGCAGAAAAAAGTGCACTTCGGCCAGGTGCTGCCAATCGAGGATGTTGAACGTATATTCGGTTTCGTCACTGAATTTGTACGATTGGCATGTATATGCCGCCAGGCCAACCTGGGTACTGAGCAGCGTTATTGCTACGGAGTCAGCCTGGCGCCACAAGGTGGAGAGATGCGGAAGATAATAGAGGGAATTGACGCCAGTTACCTGACGGGACCGGATACCGCCGGTCTGGAAACGCTGACCAGAGAAGAGGCACTGGACAGCTTTCGCCAGCATGAGAAAGAAGGTCTCTGCCACAGCGTGTGGACCTTTCTGGCCCCCTTCATCGGGGGTATCTGCAATTGTGATAGGTCAGATTGTATGGCCATGCTTTCCACGGTGACGTACGGCTTTCCGGTCATGTTCCGCGCCGAGTACGTTGCGGAAGTGAACCCCGAACTATGCAACGGCTGTCGCCAGTGCATGCGTTCCTGCCAGTTCGGCGCGATGGGCTACAGCGCGGCGAATAAGAAAGTAATAATTGACCCGCGGCGCTGTTACGGTTGTGGCATTTGCCGCGCCAGCTGCACCAAGGATGCCATCACGCTACACGACCGCGCCAGCGTACCGGTAGCGGCTAACATATGGTAACCGGGGATTTGGTGGCACAGAAAAGCAGTTTTCTGACAATAAATGGGAAATAGGCCATGCGTATCAAAAGGTAGAACCAAAACCTTCTCTAAAACTTTCACGCTAGTTTACTGAAGTTAGAAAACACCTAAGGTTGAGGTATCATAGATATCAACAGGCGAGCCTTCAGTTATCGCGCTCACAGAGTTCCTTCAGCCTGGCAAATTCTCCCTTTAGCTGCTCCGTAATATTTTTCTGAAAAACAGGTCTTATAAGAATGCTCGATACTCTTAAAAAAGACCTAAAACGGATATTAGAATGTAGAGTGAGGCGGGTATGCTCTCCCATTTCCTCGATACGCCATTCCACATCCACCACGTTATATTTTCCACTGAGATGCATAGCAAGTAACTGATTTTCTCTGTAATCCGTAACTACACCTTGCATCTCCACACCGTGTCCGTTTTCTTCAATTGTCTCTCGGAAAGTAGTTCCGATCATATTTGGTGTTTCCTGTAATATCTCGGTTTTCGAGACGTTTGTCTGCCACACCACTGCTCTTTCCGGTGTACCAAGCCAGTACCACACCTTCTCTGGCGTACAGTTGATATCCATTGTGTATGAAATTTTCATAACCGCTGTTAAATTGGGCTGACCCGTATCCGATGATTATACTATCTATCCACAAAGATACAATATTACACTTTTCACATTAAGAAACGGCTACAAGATACCATGAAGGACAATGAGAGGTAACTTCCTGGCAGCAATAATAAAACTACATGATAACTATTTCATAACGGGAGTAAACCAGACCGTGCAGGTCTCGAACCTGTGACACCCTGTTTAAAACTCCGGTATCGGCGGCAGTGAGCGCTTGTGGGCGCTGCCGGCCATCATTTTTTCAATTCTTTGGCGCACTTCCTCTGACGCTTCACCGGTGAGAACATATCCATCAAGTTCTTCATAGCTCACGCCCATCTCGGCTTCATCGGTCTGCCCCTCCCACAGCCCCGCCGAGGGGGGCTTATCAATAATTGCTTCGGGGACGCCGAGGTGGCGCGCCAGCTCTCTCACCTGAGACTTGACCAGATTACCCAGGGGCATGATATCCACTCCACCATCACCGTGCTTGGTGAAGTAGCCAATGGCAATCTCGCTCCGGTTGCCCGAGCCGGCCACCATGTATCGGCGCTGGTTGGCGATATAGTAAAGCGCGACCATCCTCAATCTTGGCTTCAGGTTGGCCTGGGCCAGGTGCTCCAGCTCCGGATTATCCTTGAATTCAGGCAGTTCCCTCAGGAAGGTCTCATAAATAGAGTCAAGAGCTACCTCTACCGTGGGAATAGCGAATTTCTCCGCCAC
>JBARQF010000315.1:0-5021 GCA_049643605.1 Dehalococcoidales bacterium | reverse complement strand
CCCCGCGCCTGGGGCACCTTCCCCCGCTTTATAGCGCGCTACAGTCGCGAACTGGGTATACTCAGCCTCGAAGAAATCGTCCGCCACCTGACATCAGCGCCGGCGCAGCGCCTCGGCCTGAGCGACCGCGGTCTGGTGAAAGAGGGGCTGGTCGCTGACCTGGTTGCCTTCAACCCGGAGACCATCGCCGATAAAGCCACCTTTGAAGAGCCGAAGCAGTACCCGGAAGGGATTGATTATGTAATGGTCAACGGCGCGGTGGTGGTGGATAAGGGGAAGCATACCGGGGCGTTGAAAGGGAGAGCACTGCTTCACAATAATTGACAGCTATGCTAAAATTGTAAAGTTTGAACAGAGGAGTGTAGCTCAGTTTGGTAGAGCAGCGGTCTCCAAAACCGCCGGTCGGGGGTTCGAGTCCTCCCACTCCTGCCAGATAAGACCGTGCCGAGGTGGCGGAATAGGTAGACGCGCTAGCTTGAGGGGCTAGTGAGCGCAAGCTCGTGGGGGTTCAAATCCCCCCTTCGGCACCAACTGAATAGAAGAGCGGAAGTGGCTCAGTGGTAGAGCATCTCCTTGCCAAGGAGAGGGTCGCGAGTTCGAATCTCGTCTTCCGCTCCAGAGGCGACGTAGCCAAGTGGATAAGGCGGGGGTCTGCAAAACCCCTATTCACCGGTTCGAATCCGGTCGTCGCCTCCAATTTTTTCAGTAGGCATTAAACGAGGCGACTTTCTCCAGCGGTTCCCGGTCGTGGGTAGACTTCACCTTCTTCTCGTCATGGTAGCCCAGCGCAAGCAAAACGTCTACCTTTTTACCTTTCGGAATACGCAACGCCTTCTTCACCGCCGATTCGTTGAACCAGCCTATCCAGCAGGTACCGAGCCCCATCTCTTCCGCCTGCAGGACAAAATGCTCGCCGGCGATGCCGATGTCAATAAGATAATACCTTGTTCCACGGAACATGCCGCCGATGCGGGCCAGGAATCTGCCCTTCTCCGAGACAATGACCACGATAACCGGCGCTTCCTTGCAGAAAGCATTGATGAAATAGAGGCCGCGGAAAGCTCTTTCACACAGCCTTTTCTTCAGCTCCGGGTCATCAACGACGATGAACCGCCACGGCTGCGAGTTGCAGGCGGAGGGCGCCGCCCGTGCCGCCTCCAGGCACATTAAAATCTTCTCCCGCTCCACGGGTCGGTCCAGGAAACGGCGAACGCTTTTCCGCTGCTTTATAAGGTCCAGCAGAGCCATCACAATGCCTCTATAATGCGCGAAGCCTTATTTCAACGACTTTTCTATCTGGTCGACCTTTTCCAAAGTCAGGGGCAGCTCCGCGTTTTCCAGCACCGAGGTCAGCATCAGCAGGTTTTCATTGGAGACGATATTCTCCGTAGACGCTTCAATGCACAATCTTTCGCCGGGCACCGTGTCGCGTAACAAATCCAGCGCGTGCTTCCTGGTCGTTTCCGGCCCCATCATATATATAGAGCCTGGAAAACCCACCCAGATGACTTTGTCCGGCCATAGCTTGAGCGCTTCACCGATAGGCAGGTCACCCATTGGCGGCGGTGTCAACGCTTCGATAATGTCCAGTGGGGTCTTCGCAATCAGGTCTTTGAGCACCCCCACTCTACCGTCCATATGGCTGGCCAGCAGTTTGCCGTGCTTATGGCAGATTTTGGCCATTTTCTCGTACTCCGGCATAAAGTACTTCTCATAGAGCCTCGGGTTGACCAGCACGCCGTCGATATTATCGCCGCACCAGATAATGTCCGCCGGCGATTTGGCGCCTATTTCGTACATCGGCTCGCGGCTCTTGGCAATGGCCTGGCACAGTTCCTCGACGAGGTCGGGATACTTGGCGTGGTGAATGAAAAACCGTCCCCCCTCGCTCCCCACCCAGTCAATCATCAGCGTCTGCATCGGCTGGTGGGGTTGAATATCCATGACAATACCTTCATCGCCCAGCCAGTTTTTGGCCTGCTCAAGGGGATAGTAGTCGGCGATATACTCGGTATGCTCCACGATGTATTTCACGACCTTGTAATCTTCCGGCTCTTTTATCAGGCGTGCGACATACCAGGGTGTTATGTCATCCCAGCCGCGCATGCCGTGCCACTGGCCCGTTCCGGGCGCCCTCATTTCGTCCTGATATACCGTTCCCACCGGCGTGGAAAAGACGCGATGGTAAACCGTCTTCCCGTCCTTCTTCAGCCACTGCTCCGATATATCCACATCATGTATTTTGGTCACGTAACTGGGCCTCGCCCAGCTGATGCCCATCCCCCGGTTGCGGCATTCACGCTCCGCCCAGCCGATTTGCATGTGCCGCCAGTTATGGAAGAAAGGCAATTTGTCCACCTTTTCCCGACTGCTGGCCTTCAAAATCCTCTCTCGACGCGTCATCTCGGCCATCTTAGTTCCTCCTCCCCTGAGCGCCGACCCACTCCACGCACTTCTTGACCCCCTCCAGGGCATTGACCGCTTTGTGGTCGGCACCGATGCTGGCGGCGAACTCATCCGTTATCGGCGTGCCGCCGAGAATAACCTTAATTTTATCCCGCAGATTGATTGCCTTCAGCGCCTCGATTACCTCGCCCATCTTGGGCATGGTGAGCGTGAGCAGTGCCGACATTCCCACGATAGACGGCTGGTGCTCCTTTACGGCATTGATAATGTTCTCCGTGGAGACATCAACGCCCAGATCAATCACTTCAAAGCCCTGCACCCGCAGGAGACTGGTAGCAATGTTTTTACCCAGGTCGTGGTGGTCTCCTTCCACCGTGGCAATCACCACTTTGCCAATTTTCCCGGCACCTTCGCCCTTGATATATGGCGTTACCACTTTAACCCCTTCCTTCATCACCTCCGCCGCCACCACGAGCTCTGCCAGAAAGTAATCGCCTTTCTCAAACTTTTCGCCCACGATGGCCATGCCCGGAACCATACCATCGTTAATGGCCGTATTCGCGTCGATACCGGACTTCATGGCCTCCTCGGCGGCCTTCGCCACGGCGGCGAAATCCAGATTAACGATGCTCTCCTTCAATGCTGCCAGATGCTTGTCTTCGCTCAACGTCTACCTCCTGTATTGCCGGAATTACGCCTGTGTTACTTTTGGTTTATCTCTCTGTTCAATCAAAGCGCTTTGCGGTATATCCCTTCCACGTCCTTTTCGGTGAGGTCGCGGGGGTTTACAGTGAAGAGACGACTCTGCTTCATGCCGCCCGCCACCAGCCTGGGAAGGTCATCGGCCGATATGCCGTAGGCGCCCAGTTTATCCGGTATCCCGACATCGGCAAGCAGCTGGTGCAGCCTGAGAACCAGTCGTTCCGCCGCCTGATAATCGGACAGGCCCTCGGTTTGCTCACCCATCGCCTGCGCGATACGGGCATATTTCGCCGGATTACCCGTTTTATTGTAATCGACCACGTAGGGCAGCATGATGGCGTTGGTCCGCCCGTGCGACATATGCCACTCCGTATCCAGCACGTAGGCCAGCGCGTGAACCGCCCCCACTCCACCGCTGCCGAAGGCCAGCCCGGCCACCGTTGCCCCCAGCGACATGTTATATCTGGCTTCCACATTCTCCGCCTTGGCATAAGCTACCGGCAGGTTATCGCCAATCAAGCGGATAGCCTCCAAGGCCAGAATGTCGCCGAAGGGAGTTGAGGTGCGGGAAACGTATGTCTCCACGGCATGGGTCAGCGCGTCCACCCCGGTATCTGCCGTCAAATTCGGCGGCATGGACAGGGTGAGCAGCGGGTCAACAATGGCTACATCGGCCAGATTGTAATAGCTGAAAATAACCTTTTTATCATTATCTTTCTCATCGGTTACCACGAATACCCAGCTTACCTCGCTGCCCGTGCCCGCCGTGGTAGGCATCAGAATCTTGGGCACACCGGCGCGGGGGACCATCTCCCTGCCGACGTAATCAAGCACGCCGCCGCCATTGGTGACCACTATGGAAGCGCCTTTGGACACGTCCAGCGAACTGCCCCCACCGACGCCGATGATAATGTCATACCCTTTTTCCTTTATCTCCCGGGCGCATTCGTCCACAATGTGGGCCGGAGGCTCGGCCTCCACACGGTCGAACAGCCCGTACTCTATTTTCAGTGCTTTAAGCGAGTCTTCAACTTCACGGGTCAAACCGCTTTTGACCACCCCGGTGTCGGTGATAATGAGCGCCTTCCGGGCACCCTTCTTTGCCACCTCGGCGCCCACCTGGGAAGCCACGCCGTTACCGAATACGACCTTGTTCGGGGAGCGGAAGATATTCACCTTGTTCATTTCAAACGCACCATCAACCATTTTGTTTCCCCTTTAAATATTGTTACTAAAATTGAAAAACCGGCACTTCACCGGACCTGAAATTATTCAATGGCACTGAACCCGGTTACGTGATATACGTAGCGCGTTGGAAAACCGCTCACCGCCCGGTTTACCCTTTTTTTCAGTTGGCATTTGCTTTTGCGTTTGTCCTCGAACTCTATCTCGAACATGTCGCCCTCGTCGAGGGGTACAGATTCGATGAGGGTCAGCTCTCCCCACCAGTTGGTTGCCGCCGGATGCTGGAAAACGTGATAATTAACGCCGCCCACAAACTCGCTATCGTCCAGTTTATACAGTTTACCTGTGCTCATATTACCGCCCGGAATTTAAAAAATGAAACTTATGGCTATATTAACTTACGGCAGATTGGGTGTCAATTATGGAGGAATAACCGAGACCTGGTCATTGGGAATCAATGACGATAGCCGAACGGTATACGCGGTCGGTTAAGTTTGAAGATAGCTTGAAGCTATATTCTGCTATTACGGATTGAGAGTAATAAGCCCCTGGACGTGGGTGGTTCTATGCCTGGGCCTCGTCCTCACCTTCGCTTTGGTCCTCTCCGCCATCATCGGAGGCTTGAGTCCCGGTAGGCCTCACCTTAACGGCGGCGGGGCGACCATCACGTCCCTCCCCCATCTCAAACTCTACTTCCTGCCCTTCTTTAAGGGAACTGAACTCCACCC
>JBARQF010000314.1:0-2094 GCA_049643605.1 Dehalococcoidales bacterium | reverse complement strand
CCCATCAGGGCAACCCTTTTCGCCCCGTTGACCTCTGCCGGTTGGTGAAGGCGGCCGGTGCGGTTTTCGTTGCCCGCTACGCCGTTACCCAGCCCGTGGCGATGGTACGTGGCATCAAGAAAGCTTTGCAGACAGAGGGTTACACTTTTATTGAGGCGGTTACGCCCTGTCCGGTGCAATTCGGACGCCGGAACAAGCTGGGTAAGCCGGCGGAAATGCTCAAGGACCTAATGTCGAGATGTATTTCCGAGGAAAAGGCGGAGACGCTGTCCCCGGAAGAATTGAAGGATAAAATTATTACCGGAGAACTATAGGTGGGCCAGATAAAACAGGCAATGATATGTGGCTATGGCGGCCAGGGGATTGTCCTCGCCGGCACGATACTGGGTCAGGCTGCCTTCAACGACGGTAAATGGGTTGGGGGCACCAATTCCTATGGCGCTGCCTCGAGAGGCGGGGCCTGCCGGTCCGAGGTGGTCATCTCCGGCCAGCCGATAAGCTTTCCTTACGTCATTGAAGTTGATATTTTAATCGCCATGTACCAGACGGCCTACGACAGATACATCGGTGAGGTCAGGCGCGAGGGAGGCGTTGTTGTGTATGATGACCGCTTCGTCGCTCCCGGCAAGGTCGATGGCGTAAGACAGGTGCCGGTACCGGCAACCAGAACGGCGCTGGAGGAGCTTAAAAGCGAGCTCGTGGCCAATGTGGTGCTGCTGGGGGCGGCGGTGGAGATTACCGGTCTGGTGACCAAAGACGCGCTGCGCTCGGCGGTTGCCTCGACGGTGGCGGAGAGGCTCAGAGAGCTGGATTTGAAGGCGGTGGAGGCTGGTTTCCGACTGGGAAGCGGTAAACCTGCTTAGAGAGCAATATCATGAAAGGTAATAGACTGACATGCCGGTAGAGGGTAGAACACACATGCCGGTCGTGGAGCATGAAAAGTGCAACCAGTGCCGGATGTGCCGCCTTCTCTGTCCCGACCTGGCCATCACCCTGAATGAAGAAAAAGGCCGGATTCAAATCGACCTTGATTTCTGCAAAGGTTGTGGTATCTGCGAGGCTTTTTGCCCCAAAGAAGCAATCAAGATGAAGCTGGAAGAGTAACTGGAGAGAAGATGCGTTTCAAAGTGGTCATGCTGGTGGCCAATCCGACGATTCCGCATGATGAGGCGGACTACCGTGGAATCGGAGTGGAGTTCATCACCAGTCCTTGCCAGACGGAAGAGGAAATAGTTGACGCGGCCGGGGAGGCCGATTTTATACTCACCTTCAAGAAACCGATTACCAGGAAAGTAATCGAGCAGCTGGGGCAGTGCCGGATGATATACAACATCGGTACCGGCTATGAAACCATTGACCTGGAAGCGGCGACCGAACACGGCATCTGTGTTTCTTACCCGGATGCCTACTGCAGCGAGGAAGTCGCCGAGCACGCCATGGCGCTTATCCTCGCCTGCGCACGGAAGCTGGTGCGCCTGGACCGGGCGGTGAGAGCGGGGAAATGGGAATCGTATGAGAAACGGGAAATACGATTCGAGATTCTGCCGCCGATGGTCCCGGTTCAGGGAAAGACGGTGGGGATTATCGGCCTCGGCAGGATAGGACGGAAGCTGGTCCCCAAGGCGAAGGGGTTTGACATGCGGGTGATTGCCTTTGACCCTTACGTTCCCGCCAGCGTTTTCAAAGATTGTGGTGCGGAGGCGGTGGAACTCGATTACCTGATTGAGAACTCGGATTTCGTGTCGGTACACGCCGCGTTCACCTCCGGTGCCAAACATATGCTTGGTGCCGAACAGTTCAAAAAAATGAAATCGACGGCCTACGTCGTTAACTGCGCCCGCGGTGAGTTCATCGATGAGAAAGCATTATATGATGCTGCCACCCGGGGAGAGATCGCCGGCGCCGCGCTGGATGTAATACAGGAAGAAAGCATGCCGCCCGACCACCCCCTGCTCAAGCTGGAAAACGTCATCATCACACCGCACACCGCCTATTACTCCGAGGAGGCACTGGGCAGGCTCAGGAAACGGCCGTTCGAAGAGATTGCCCGAATGGCGAGCGGCCAGTGGCCGCAGTGGCTTATCAATACCGGAG